>JAFGQV010000102.1 GCA_016935475.1 Methanosarcinaceae archaeon | reverse complement strand
TGATGGAAACATCAAGAGAAGCCAAGAAACTGACAACACGGTGATGTCAATGGAACAGAAAAAATGCTCATTTTGCGGAGAACTCCTGGGGCCTGGAACCGGAATGCTGTATGTGAAAAAAGACGGTTCTACCTATCATTTCTGTACTTCGAAATGTAAAAATAACTTCAAACTTGGCAGACTCCCGAGACGTACCGTGTGGACTGAACAGGGACGGATCTATCTAAAGAAAGCATAAGCTGGTGCAATCCATGGAACGAACATACGTTATGATCAAGCCAGACGGAGTCCAGCGTGGACTTGTCGGCGAGATCATTGCCAGGATCGAAAGACGTGGACTGAAGATAGCAGCACTGCGCATGAACGTGATAGATGTGGATTCTGCAAAACAACATTACAGGGAATACACGGAAAAACCTTTCTTTGGTTCACTGGTCAGTTTCATCACATCCGGACCATCGGTTTCCATGGTAGTGGAAGGCAAAGACGCCATCCCTATCATGCGTGCTGTGAACGGTGCCACAAACCCGGTTGAGGCCCTGCCTGGCACAATCCGCGGTGACCTTGCAATCGAAACAGGAAGAAATGTAGTTCATGCATCCGATTCCAGTGAAGCTGCAGAGCGGGAGATCAAGATACATTTTGATGATTCGGAAATTAGCAAGTATTCCAGAATTGACAATTTATGGCTTTACGAGTAAATTTGGCGAGTAAAAATATCCAGAAATAAGATGTCCATCCTGGATCTAATATGGTAATATCCCCAAACTTGCCTTTTTAATCGGTAGCTATATAATGTATTTTAAACACTCTATTATGTAAAGGTTAGGAGAGGGGTTTTGCATCATGACCGAAATCAGGAATTTGCGGACACCAATCGTATCTGTTATGGGGCATGTGGACCATGGGAAAACCACACTGCTTGACAAGATACGGGGTAGTGCAGTAGTTAAGGGGGAAGCGGGCGCAATAACCCAGCATATCGGCGCGACCGAGGTACCCATAGACATAATAGCCAAGAAATGCGGTGAACCGAAACTGGTCGATAAATTCATTGTTCCCGGATTACTGTTCATAGACACTCCCGGGCACCATGCATTTACCTCCTTAAGAAGCCGCGGTGGAGCGCTTGCGGATCTTGCCATCGTCATTGTTGATATCAATGAAGGGTTCATGCCGCAGACCATCGAAAGCCTGCAAATCCTTAAAAACTTTAAAACGCCGTTCGTTGTGGTTGCGAATAAGATCGACAGGATACATGGCTGGGATCCTCACAGGGATGCACCCTTTGCAGTCACATATAACAAGCAAAGTGAACACGTTAGAAATTCACTGGACAATAAGTTCTATGAGATCGTTGGGGAACTCTACAATGCGGGCTTCAGTTCTGACCGGTATGACCGGATAACTAACTTCCAGCGTAATATCGGTGTGATCCCGATAAGTGCAGTAACAGGTGAAGGTATTCCTGATGTTTTGCTCGTGCTGCTAGGACTTGCGCAGAGGTTCTTAGAATCCAATCTTCATTATGATGCAAATGGACCCGGGGTCGGAACGGTACTGGAGGTCAAGGAAGAGCGGGGTCTGGGAACGACCATCGATGTTATTCTTTATGACGGCACGCTGAAAAAAGGCGATACGATCGTGGTTGGAACACTTGATGAACCGATCCAGACAAAGGTCCGGGCGGTACTGAAACCAAGACCACTTTCGGAGATCCGGTCTGAAGAGAAGTTCGAACAGGTAGACAAAGTGACTGCTGCGACCGGTGTGAAAATATCGGCACCAAATCTCGATAATGCCCTTTCCGGCGCGCCCGTGAGGGTTGCAACCATTGATACGATTGAAGGGATCGTGATGGACGTAAGGGATGAGATCGAACAGGTCAAGATCCATACTGATATCAACGGGGTTACGATCAAAGCAGACACCATCGGTTCACTGGAAGCTCTTGTTAATGAACTTAAGAAAGAAGAGATACCCATCCGAAAAGCGGACGTTGGTGACATCTCACACCGTGACATTGTTGAGGTTTCGGCTATCGAGGACCCGTTCTATTCTGTGATCATCGGGTTTAATGTGGATATTCTTCCTGATGCAAAAGAGAAGGTCCAAACATTGGACATAAAGTTGTTCATGAACGACGTTATCTACCGTCTGATCGATGACTACAAGGATTGGGTAATTAAGCAGCGTGAACTTTCGGAAAAGGCTATTTCCGAGATGATCATCAAACCCGGAAGGTTCAGGATTATGCCGAACTGTACTTTCAGGCAGAGTAAACCGGCAGTAGTGGGCGTAAGGATATTCGGCGGTGTTGTCAAAACAAATGTTGATGTTGCAACGGAAGATGGAATAGTTGTTGGCAAGATCAAAGGTCTCCAATCAAGTGGAGATAATATATCGGAAGCCCGTGTGGGCATGGAAGTTGCTATGGCAATTGAAGGGCCAACGGTTGGCAGGCAGATAAAAGAAGAAGACGTGTTGTATGTGAATATACCCGAAAGGCATGCAAAGATCCTTGAACACGAACTGTATGATTCACTGTCAGCTGATGAGATAGAAACACTTGATTCATTTTTGGAGATCAAGCGAAGAAACAATCCATTCTGGGCGAAATAATTATAATGGATATTCCTGTTAAGAGTATAACACAATCCTAAAAGAGTCAAAATATTAATATCATAATATTCTCGAAATAAGGTAAGATTAATCGGAGGAAAAAAATGGCAGATTTTAAAGTTGTAGTTTCAGACCCAAAAACAAAATCATATCAGTTTGATGTTAAAGGTCCTGATGCAAATAAGTTCATAGGAAAATCAATCGGAGAAACGATAGATGGCGGTGTGGTTGGTTTGGCTGGCTACACATTAAAGATCACAGGTGGAACTGATAAGAGCGGTTTTGTGATGAGAGGCGACCTGCCCGGTGCAACAAGGCAAAGAATACTGGTAGCAGTCGGTACAGGGTACAAGGCAAAATCAAATGGTGTACGCCGACGAAAGTTCATGCGTGGAAAAGAGATCGCACCTGATGTTGTCCAGATAAACACCATTGTTGCCGAATATGGGAACAAGTCAATAGAAGCAATCCTTGGCGGTGGGGAAGAAACTGTTGAAGAGTGATCGTAATATCACTCTTTTTCCAGATGAATTGATGATCTGCTCTGCTGGAGATTAACCACAACAGATATATTACAATATTTCTATTATGAATTTGACGTTGGTATATCAAAAGCACGAATGCCGTCATAGCGTGTCGGATTACAGCCAACGTCGTGTTATTTTATGTCTGCATTAATGTGTAAGTGTGGCCAAGTTTCTTGATAATATCACTTGAACTTATTATTCCAACCGGGCATCTGGATCCACCAATACCTTTTTC
>JAFGQV010000101.1 GCA_016935475.1 Methanosarcinaceae archaeon | reverse complement strand
TATTTTTTTAATTTTTCAATCAGTTCATCAATGTCCATTGTAGTTGCAAGAAGCGGGATCCGGTCTATTTCAGCCATTTTTTTGGCTAACGGGTCCACCTCGTTTCCCCGGAGTCCATGCAACACGACGGCAGCAGGTTTCAGGTTGGTGACACGGATCGCCACCATCGGGGATTTACCTGTGGTTACTTTTGTAAAGATCATCGCACGTTCCGTACTCCAGCCGTAGAGGTTCTGGAACTCATGGGACGATAGTTCAAGGATCGCTTTTTTGCTGTCGATCACCGAAAAACCATACAACGGCTTCTCCACACCCTTATAAACAATATCTCCCTCGATCAACGTTGCAAGCTTTGCAACTTGCATTGGATAGGTATATTCGTAGGTAGCGTACACTGCTTTTGATGTGGACTCGGTATAAAGTATCCCTTCATAAGCATGTATCTTCTGTCCGCCGCGCTGGGCATCGACTTCAAGGAGAGCTTCAACGATCTTGCTTACAATTAGGGTTCCTGGAGACTTTCGCCTTCCGCTTTCATAGTCGCTTATAACAGATGGAGACACGCTCAGGTAACTGGAAAGGTCGGTCTGTGCAATCTCAAAGTTCAATCTCCATTTTTTCAACGCTTCGCCGGGTTTCTCTGACAGCGTGATTTCACCTGCCATCTTTTCAGCTAGGCGGTGGCGAATGTTTTCATGCGACACATTTTCGGTCATAATATAATATACTTAGATGAAAGATATGCATATATATTTAACGAATGCCAATTCGGCAATTGACGGACTTCCCGTGTTTTATTATTTAACTTTATATATTATATCTGTTATCAACTATTAAAACATGTTCTCACAAAAGAATAAAATAAACGTCAATGTGTCGGAGATTCTGCTGTATCTTCGATGCCCGAGGCAGGCGTATTATACCAGCCGTGGTCATAAACTGGTTTTTGATACTTCATCATCATATATTGAAGGGATGCTTTTAAAAGAGCTTGCACTGGCATATCCTGACGTGGTCAACAGATGTACGTCAAACAACGAATCCATCCTTGAACAACTTCAATCCGAATTTATCCGTGCGGCAGAGGAATTCGGGATGATATATTCAGCAGAACTTACAAATGTATCACCTGAAATTATTGAAAATGCAAGATCGGCTGTTCATGAACATCTCGTGGAGATCGGCGAAAACCTGACGTCTGCTATGGCAGAGAACGGAAAGGAGAAGTTTTTAAGCAGTATTACCCCGGTCAGGACCGAACCTGTTCTGCATTCGGACCGACCCATACTCACAGGGATCCCGGGCAAACTTGTCTGTGTTGACAGCGCATTGGTCCCTTCTATAATCAAAACCGGCAATTATCCCGAGAACGGTGTCTGGAAGAACGACAGGCTGCATCTGGCGGCACTTGCAATGCTTGTGGAGAATGAGTACAAAAATGCCGTTGAACATGGTTTTGTTGAGTACGCAAGATATGGGATCGTGCGGAGGGTGAAGATACGGCCCGATGACCGGCGTCAGGTCCTGAAGGTCCGAAACCGGGTCGAGAAGATAAAGGATGGCACGATGCCTGAGAGGAAGGAAAGTCAACTGTGCGATAAATGCAATTTCTCGCAAATGTGCAGTACGAAAGCCTCCCTTGCTTCAAAGTTCTTTTGAAACCGGTGATAATTTCTTTAATCTGTTATGTTCCATTCCCCATTTTCTATTCATAAGGCTCCATTATCCATGTACTGACCCCATACCGATCAGTAAAACTTTAAAGCCATTGCGGCAGTCTCTGTCTGGAAGGTAAAAAGATGTATGTAAAGTTCTTCCGGTGTTTCAGGTGCGGGGAAACATACCTGCCAAAAGATGTGATATCACTTTCTGTGATGCGGTGTGAAAAATGCGGCAGTGCCATTGATGCAGAATACGATTACGATTTGATCAGGAAGGAGATCCTTTCCGATAGTTTCAGGCGGGATGCACCAACGCACTGGAAATACTGGCCGTTCTTGCCTGTATCGGATCTCTCGTCCCTTGTGACACTGGGCGAGGGTGCAACACCGCTATTGACCCAGCCAGCACTTATGAAATTAACCGGAGCCTCGCACCTTTACCTCAAATACGAAGCGCAGAACCCCACGGGTTCGTTCAAGGACCGCGGCTCGTCCCTTGAGATCACAAAGGCACTTGAGTTTAAGAAAAAGAAAGTGGTGCTGGCGTCCACAGGTAATATGGGCGCATCCATTGCAGCCTATGCCGCATTCACAGGTATCGCATGCGTTGTCTTTGTACCTGATATCGCAGCGGACGCAAAGATCGCACAGATGCGGGCGCATGGTGCAGATGTGCGGGTGATAGACGGTGATTACAGCGTTGCCATGGCATCAGCCGAGGATTATGTGCGCACACACGGTGATTCTTTTTTGACAGGGGATTACCCCTGGCGATGTGAGGGCACGAAGACAGTTGGTTTCGAGATACTGGACCAGCTCTACTGGAAGGTGCCGGATTATGTTATCGCACCCATCGGGAACGGTACGCTGCTATGGAGCCTGTACGAGGCTTTCCGGGAGATGGTTTGTGTGGGAATTACCGAACGCATGCCCCGTATTTTTGGTGTGCAGGCTGAGAACTGTAATCCTGTTGTGCGAGCATGGGAGAGCAACGCAGCCACCATCGAGCCGGTTGCCGACCCTGAGACCATTGCCACCGCAATCGCCTGCGGAAACCCCATCGACGGTCTTGCGGCACTCAGGGCGATGCAGGATTCGGACGGGATGGGCATAAGTGTGAGCGAGTCCGATATCCTTGAAGCCAGGGACACGCTTGCACGTCATGGCATACTGGTGGAACCAAGCGGCGCTGTTGCCTATGCAGGCGCGTACAAGGTCAGGGATGCCCTCGCAGGCAAAACTGTGGTGTGTATCGCGACAGGGCATGGATTGAAGGATATGTGCGGGTGGTTGTAAGGGTAGAGGGGCATTTGCAGGAGATTTTTCAATCCCTAAAATTCCTCCTTGGTGAACTTCATATATATTTATAGTTGAAATGTAGTGTGAGATACCAAGATTTAAAAAGCAAACCGGAAATAATGAAAAGAGAGAAAACATAAACCCGGAGCGTTGAATGAACTTAACCGAAAATGAAAAACGAGATACTGTTAAGCCGGTACAGGTGGGAAAACCGCTGCCTGATAAGTACCGGTTACTGCTGTTCGATGATGAGCGGGAGATGATCTCATGAAGCGGGAAGCGGCATTGAAAATATTGCGGGAACATAAGCAGGAGCTTGAGGAGCGATATGGCATCACACGGCTGGGTATCTTTGGCTCAGTGGCAAGGGACGAGGCTGCCCTGGGTAGCGATGTGGACGTGGTCGTCGAAATGCCGCCCGATATGTTTGCAAGGGCAAACCTCAAAGAGGAACTGGAGACTATCCTTAAGTCAAAGGTCGATGTGGTGCGTTACTGGCGGCGTATGAACAACTACCTTAAAAACCGCATAGACAGGGAGGCGTACTATGTATGATGAAACGCTGCTTCTTGAAAAGTTAGAACAGATCGATGAGGCGTTAGCAAAAATTGAACGCCGTTTTGCGGGCATTAATTCACCTGATGATTTTCTGGATAGTGATGAGGGTCTGGACATGCTTGATGGGATCGCCATGATGCTGATAGCCATCGGGGAAAACTTCAAAAAAATCGATAAAGAAACGGAAGGAAAAATCCTCGCAGAGCAATATCCTGACATCCACTGGTCCGGTATCAAAGGAACACGTGACGTACTCTCACACCAGTACTTCAATATCGATGCCGAGGAGATTTTCTTTATTTGTACCAATGATCTGCAGCCTTTACGTGCTGCAGTACAGGAAATGATAGAGAAGTTGAAAAATGCACATACTCCCTGATTTATTTCCATTTCCACTTATAATTTTGAATCCTGGCATCCACTGGTTTCCTGTATCTGCGGCTTCGAGGAAACTGTAATACTTCCCAGTGTCCCCCCATTATGAGGACGATAAGTAAGGATTCTTGAATTCCTTAAAACGTAAAGATTCTTTTTTAAATGATGATTTTATTTTTATTTTAGTCTCAAATAGTAAAACTTTTAAATGAAAAGATTGAGTGGTGCTCTCAAATTATTTATGGTAGTGGCTTTGACAATTTTGCATGAGGAAAGAAGCATGAACAAAAAAAGGACCTTCAATAAACTTTTATTTATGATTTTGATGCTGACCTTGCTCTCTGGCGTGGCGGCGGCGGGAACAAACATATTCATCAATG
>JAFGQV010000100.1 GCA_016935475.1 Methanosarcinaceae archaeon | reverse complement strand
CTCTCTGATATTGACGGACTCTATGATAAGAACCCAAAAAGGAACCCGGATGCAAAGCTACTTAGCACGGTCAGGGAGATCACATCTGAGATCGAAAGCTACGGCGGCAGCCCCACGAGCACGAAAGGGGTGGGCGGAATGAGAACCAAGATCGAGGCTGCAAAGATATGCAGCATGTCAGGCTGCCATATGGTGATCGCAAACAGCAACATCCATGATGCTGTGCCGCGGATACTTGCAGGCGAGAATATCGGTACCCTCTTCCTTGCAGGAGACGACGTTCACAAGAACAGGGTGCGCTGGATAATCCTTTCCTGGGCAGCAGGTAAGATCTCTGTGGATGCCGGTGCAAAGGATGCCATAACGAAAAGAATGAGCCTCCTGCCATCCGGAGTTATTGATGTCAAAGGCACCTTCGACAGGGGCGATATCGTGGAACTTGAATGTGAAGGAAAGGTATTTGCGAAAGGGATCACTGATTACACATCAGAAGAACTTGACAGGATCAAAGGCAAACACACCGACAGGATAGCCGATATCCTTGGATATAAGAACTACGATCAGGTGATCAAGAAGGAAAATATCGGGCTGTTCAGTCAGGAACTATTAGCAAAAACAGAGTAAGGTAAGAACGCAGTTTTAAAAAGTAAACATTAAAAAATAAAAGAAAAATTCGGGTCTATTTGATCAACCCGAACTCCTCGACGTTCGTATCAGCGATATGCTGGATCTTCTTTATCTCCTCGTCTCCGCCTTCCATGGTAAAGAGATGTTTGAACCTGCGCTGCATTTTGAGGTAGTCCTCAACAGGTTTTTGTTCCTTGATCTTGTGGACCTTTATGACCCTGCCGTTCTCGATCTCATACATCGGCCACATTGCAGTCTCAACAGCAAGACGGGCAACCTCAACGGTCTTTGAGGTGTCGAATCCCCAGCCTGTGGTACACGGAGAATGCACATGGACATACGTCGGACCTTTTGTGTCGATGGCAGCCCTGATCTTCCGGATCATGTCCTTTGGATATGCAAGCGATGCAGTCGCAACATACGGTGAACCGTGTGCAACTATGATCGCAGGCATGTTCTTTTTGGGGCGCTGGTTCCCAAACGAAACCTTACCTGCCGGACTGGTGGTGGTTGATGCATCAAAGGGTGTCCCACCGCTTCTCTGGACACCGGTATTCATGTAAGCTTCATTGTCCACACACACGTAGGTAATGTCATGCCCGCGCTCAAAAGCACCTGAGATGGAGCGTATCCCGATGTCAATTGTGGCACCGTCCCCTCCGATAACCAGTACTTTCGTCTTCTCAGCCTTGCCCATCGCTTTCAGGGCAGCTTCGACTCCGGATGCCACTGCTGCGGCATTTTCGAACAATGAATGGATCCATGGCACACCCCATGACGATTCCGGATAAGGGGTGGTCATAACTTCCAGGCATCCGGTTGGACTCACAACGATACAATCCTCTCCTGCTGCCATTAATGTGAACTTTGCAGCCATTGCATTACAGCAACCTGCACATCCCCTGTGCCCGGAGGCTAATAGGTTTCTCATATCAGCTCCTCCCTGACATCAGTGAACTGGCTCTCAACCGTAATTCCTGAACTCATTACATCCCTTGCCTGGTCGATAATGTGATTAATGGTACTCGGTGGCACATCACGCCCTCCGTGACCGATCATAAATCCAATGACTGGCGCATCGATATCCGTATTGTAAAGACATGCCTTGATCTCGGTACACAGTGCACCCTCATTGAGCCCCATTGATATGTTCTTATCAAGGACAACGATAACTCTGGCATCCTTAAGGGCTTTTCTGACCGCTTCTATCGGGAATGGCCTGAAGGACCTTACCTTCAAAAGTCCTACCTTCTCGCCCTTGCTCCGGAGTTTATCGATCACATCTTTTACTGTACCAATTATCGAACCCATTGCGACGATCACGATCTCTGCATCTTCCTCTTCGTACTCGTCAATAAGTCCGCCATAATACCTGCCGAAAACTTCATTGAACTCGTTTGCAGCTTCCTCGACCTTCTCAAGGGCCTTATCCATTGCTTTTGCCTGCAGGTACCGAAACTCGGTATAGGTGGATGGGTCTGCAAATGCCCCAAAGGTTCTCGGGTTTTTGGGATCGAGCACGAACTCGGGTTCAAAAGGAGGCAGGTATTCATCAACCAGATCCTGTTCAAGCAATACCATAGGTTCATAGACATGTGAAAGTACAAAGGCATCCATACACGGCATCACAGGCAGAAGGACATCCCTGTCCTCGGCGATCCGGAATGATTGTGCAACCATATCAGCCGCTTCCTGCGGATCCTCTGCATGCATCTGGATCCAGCCGGTGTCCCTCTGGGATATCGAGTCCTGCTGGTCGTTCCAGATGTTGATCGGCGCGCTCACAGCCCTGTTTGCCACCGTCATGACAATAGGCAACCGCATGCCTGAGACATTGAACAGTACCTCATGCATCAGTTCCAGCCCCTGTGATGTGGTCGCAGAATACGTCCTCGCACCGGCTGCCGATGCGCCAACCAGCGCCGACAGGGCAGAGAATTCAGATTCCACATTGATATATTCGCAGTTTGGTATCTCACCGTCTGCCATAAATTGTGACAGGTCTTCTACAATATGGGTCTGCGGAGTGATCGGGTAAGCAGATATCACATTTGGTCTGCATACCTTGACTGCGTGTGCGACTGCATACGACCCCTCGACCACCATCATCTTTTCCTTAGCTAATTTGCGTGTCGAGGTCATCATTTCTCCTCCAGGACCATTTCAATTGCATCTTTTGGACATTCGTTCGCACATATCCCGCATCCTTTGCAGAAATCATAATCGATCTCAAAGAAACCGTCGTCTCTTGGAAGCACCGACATGTCCGGGCACAGCAGCTCGCAGAGCTTGCACTTTATGCATTTATTGTAATCAAAGACTGGCCTGTATGTTCGCCAGCCGCCTGTTTTATTTACCATTGTGCTTCGTGGTTCACAAACGCCTCCGGGTAATATCTTCATGGTTTGGCCTCCATTATGATCTCATACGCCTTCTGTATGGCCTCTGCATTCTTTTCGCCTACCTTGCCCGGGAAACGCTTCTTTACTGCATTTTCAATGGATTCAGGTCTGACCTCACCGGTCGCACCTGCAAAAGCACCCAGAAGCACCGTATTGACGATGGGTCTCCCTATGATGTCAAGCGCAACCTTTGTGGCGTCCACTGTCATGATCTTTGCTTTCGTATCCAGTTCTAACTTATCCGGTGAGAACTCGGTGTTTATGAGGATGATCCCCTCATCCTTGATACCACCTGCAACATCAACCACTTCAAGAAGTGTTGCATCCTGCACGATCACATAATCAGGTTCATATACCTGGCTTCTAAGCCGGATAGGCTCATCGCCGATCCTGGTAAATGCCTGAACCGGTGCACCCCGTCGCTCCACCCCAAAAGCCGGAAATGCCTGACTGAACCTGCCATCAGCAAAAGCAGCAACAGCCAGAAGTTCTGCAGCAGTAACAGAACCCTGACCGCCACGGCCATGTATTCGTATCTCCTTCATCTATAATAGTCTCCATAAATAATGTGTGGAATGATTTATAACTACTTTAATAATTACAACTATTAGTTCTCATGTTATTGAATATTTGGCAAACCGCAAGATTGCCCATGTATATTCCAATATCATGGTCCCTGTAAATGCAATGTTTAATTATGTAGATTGCTTTTTAATCTTTCGGTAAATCTTGTAAGAATCAAGGGTATTTCTATTTGTTGTTATTTTTCCATCAACGGCAATTCTAATTATTGTATATTCCAGCACACTGATATCGTTTTAAGGTTACTTTCCATTTTCCAGTAGAGCATAGTACATCAAATGTTTACCAATCATTCGAACGCCAATGCGGCAATTTTAAAAGTGCAGGGACCATAATAGAATTACACATGGAAAACGAAATAAAACTGATCCATACCGCAGATTCCCATATCGGCTACCGCCAGTATCATAGTGAGGTACGGAGACAGGATTTTCTGGATGCTTTCTCGGTTGTTGTTAGTGATGCTATTGACATGCAGGTGGATGCTGTGATCCACGCAGGAGACCTGTTCGATTCAAGAAATCCCACACTGGATGACATCCTTGATACCATGGCAATCCTTTCCAGACTGAAAACTGCGGGAATCCCCTTCCTTGCGATCGTCGGGAACCATGAAAGCAAGCAGTACACGCAATGGCTTGACCTCTATGAAAAAATGGGAGTTGCAACCCGGCTTGGCACGGAACCCTACAGGATAGGGGAGGTTGCTGTTTATGGGATCGATAGTGTCCCGAAATCAAAGATACCTCTTTTCGACTACTCGGTTTTTGACAACAAAGGAATTGATGCCCATTATAACATCCTTGTGATGCACCAGCTCATGAATCCGTTCTCATTTGGAGAATGGGACTGCGAGGAAGTGATCCGGTCACTGCCCTTCGATGTTCATGCGATCCTGCTCGGGGATTACCACAAGTATGAAAAAACAAAGATTGGTGAGACCTGGGTCACCTATCCAGGAAGCACTGAACGCAACAGTACAGCCGAGCGTGAGGTGAGATCATATAACGTGATAACAATCGGGAGCACCGGCATAGATATCAGCCGGCGGAACATCCCGACCCGTGAGTTTGTCTTTATCCAGGCTGTGCTCAGGGATAACTCCAAAAGTTATGAGGAAATATTTGCTGCCATCAAAGAGCATGACATCGCAGACAAAGTGGTTGTGGTTGATATCTCAGGTGACCCCGAAGTATCGGTATCATACAGTGAGATCGAGGATTTCTTGCTATCCAGAAAGGCACTTGTCCCAAAGATCAGGGATCTTCGCATAGGAGAGGGAATGACCAGTGATTCATCCATCGGTGTTTCATTCTCAGACCCTGATGAAGCTGTGAAAGAGGAGATCAAAAAGATGAAACTGACAAATGCAGGTCTGCTCATCGATGAGATCGTAAGGGACCCTTCGATCGTGAAGAGCAAGGTGGACGCTCTGGCAGAAGAACGCATTGCTGCCCTGATAGAGGGCATGGATTTTACGAACCCTGTTCCCCAGATCCTTCCTCCTGTTGTGGACATGGAAAGACCATTGCAGAAACCTGAAGAGTTCCATAAAGAAGAAGCAGATTTGGAAAACATCGACAGTTTGTCTGCTGAAGGTTCCGCAAAAATAACCGTTATCGAAGACGTCACTGAAAAAAATGTAACCGAAAAAGAGGTTATTGAAAAAGATGTTACTGAAAGAAAAGTGACTGAAAAGGAAGCCACTGGAAAAGATGTGACAACGACAGAAAAAAAGCCAGCTCCACGGCAGTACAACCTTGGTGATTACCTGTGAAACTCAAAAGGCTCCGTGTTGAGAATATAAGGAGCTATAAGGAACTGGATATCTCCTTTGACAGCGGAGTGACTGTCGTCTCGGGGGTGAATGGAAGTGGAAAATCCAGTCTGCTGGAAGCATGTTTTAGCGGGCTTTTTGGTAGCAAGACCCTTTCAACGGGGTTCGTGCTGGCAGACATGATACGCAAAGGAGCGACAACTGCCGCCCTGACCCTTGAATTCGAACAGAAGGGACGGGACTATGTGATCGAGCAGGGATTCAGATACAACCCAAAAAATGACCGCGCCTCAAATACCAAGTCGGTGTTCAGTGTTGACGGAAAAATTCTGGTCGACCAGGCTACCCAGACCTATGAAGCTGTGCGTGCACTTCTTAACATGGACGAAGAGGCGTACAAGAACTGCGTCTATATCAGGCAGGGTGAGGTCGATGTGCTGATCAATGCAAAAACAGTAGACCGCCAGCGTATGATCGATGACCTGCTTCAGATCGGCAAGCTCGAGGAGTACCGTGGGCGTGCAGGCAGTGCACGGGTGGCTGTGGGAAGGCTCCAGCGGGATCTAGAGGGGCGGATGAAGGATGTCACTTTGGAGATTGAAAAAATTGAAAGCACAGAGCCTGTCAAAACGCTCAACGGACTTAAGGGGCTGTCAAACAAAAGCCAGGATCAACTGGATGAACTGAACAAGAAAAAGGATGCTGCAAAGTCAAAGATGGATGAACTTACATCAAAGGCAATGGAGCATGGGGGACTTACGGCAAAAATGGATGCGGCCAATAAAGAGATCGCGGAATTTGGCACAAAGAAAGATAGCGAGTTCAAACTAATTGAGACGAACAGGGAAGACATCCGGTCAAAGCGCGAATCCGTGCAAAAGATCAAAAATGAAAATGCAGCATTTGAAAAGGAGATCGGTTTTACTGGTGAAGACATCAATGAGGTCGTGGTCGAGAAAGAAAAGCATGAACGTCTCACCCTGGATGCCCTGAACGATTCCGTAAATGTGTATGCCCTGGCTGAAAAGGACCTGGCATCGGAAGAGAAGAACCGAAAAGAGACAGAAAAACAAATTCTTGTGATCCAGCAAGTCGCACAAAAGATCAAAGACGAGATCGGCTCCACAGAGCAGGAAATCGCAAAAAGCACTGACTCAATGAAGGAACTTGAAGAAAAACAGAACGGTGCAATTGAAAATGCCCGTATCCTCGGTTTTTCTGTTGAAAGGCTGGAAAATATCGATGACATAATGGATCTGCTAAAAGACCAGCAGACACGGCTTCATGGCAGTGAAAGGGAAGTTTCGACCCGCATTCACGAACTTGAAAAGAAGATTGGGACCGCCCGGGAACTTCTGGCAAAAGGCATGTGCCCGACATGCGGTCAGGACCTCAAAGGTTCGAGCATCGAAGAGACCACAGCAGTTGATGAAGAAAAGATATCAGTTCTGCTTTCTGAACTTTTAGAGCTAAAAGTTAAAGAAGGCGATATCGAAGGCAAGCTTGAACGTGTGAAAAAGGCAAAGGAATACGGGAAAGAGATCGCGGATCACCAGAAGAGATCTGAACTGGTTCGCAACAGCCTGGAAGCGTCGGCGAAACAACTTGACGGTCACAAAACAAGACTTGCTGAAGAGGATAAAAAGGCACAGGAACTTGAAGGGCGAAGGGACGAACTGGCGGATACGGTTGCTGAAATCAGAAAGAATATAGACACCCTCAAAGCCCGGGAAGAAACTGCACGAAAAGAGCATGCAGAATCGAAGAAGATTCTCGATTCCGCAAAGAGGATCCAGAATAACCTTCATGAAACGGATAGACTTACAGCTATCATTGAAAAACTCGAAGGCAATATCCGAAACAGTATGGAGAAGATCGAAATTATCGAGGGACAGATCATTGAGAGACGGGAAAGGCTTCACGAAATTGATGAAAAGCTTGGGGGCATTGACATCAATGAACTCAATATGAAGCTAAGAATGTTCGAGACCGCCCACAACAATATCGGTCTTGAGATCGAAAAATTAAGACGTGAAAAGGAAGATACCGTGAAAAAAATAGGGCACATCGAGAACGAGATCAAACGACTTTCCGAACTTCATGGTAATCTAAAATTCCTGTCAAATAAACGCGATTACCTGCAGTCCGCATATATGGATGCCGAAGCCCTAGAAGATATGTACATGCGCATCCGTGCAGACCTCAGGGCACGCAACATTGGTGCGCTGGATGCGCTACTGAACGAAATGTTCTCTTTCATGTATTCCAATAATGCATACTCCCACATCAAACTGGATTCTGATTACAACCTTACGGTGTATGAAAAGAACGGAATTCCCCTTGAGCCGAAATTACTGAGTGGTGGTGAGCGTGCGATATTCAATCTGGTACTTCGGTGTGCGATCTATCGCTTGCTGGCGCTTGGGGGAAGCGGTGCAGCCCAGGGTGATGGGCTTCCTCCACTCATATTCGATGAACCCACGGTGTTCCTTGACCGCGGACACGTACAGCAGTTGATCAAGCTCATTGATATGATGCGGGACATCGGAGTGGGGCAGATCCTGATTGTGTCACATGATGAATCATTAATTGATTCGGCTGACCATGTATTCCTGGTCGAGAAGGACCCTATTACGAACACGTCAACGATCACTGCAAAATGAAGGATAAGTGAAATATATTACTACAAATTGATTTACCAGTTGCCCGCAAAAGCCAGAAGTTCATCCACATCAGCCATCCCGTCAAAAAATTCATAGTCCTTTATCAGGTGCCCCTCAAGAGTGATGGAATCAACAAAACCATACCAGTAAACCACCAAACCCTGACCGAACTCCATCTCGTAGTGCTTGAACTGTTTTTGATAGTAATACTGGTGTTCACGTACGTCCCCGAACGTCGCTTTGCTCTCGATCCAGCGGATGTCCGTATCGTCGATGGTAAGGGGATCGTCAAGAACAAAATCAGGAGTTTTTCCGTTCCCGTTTTTCCGTAAGTCGTTTTCGCTAAGATAGACGATGTCCTGAACTTCCAGCCATTTTCCGATGATATCCTCACCCATCTGTCCTCTTACTCTCTGTTTCTGGTGGGCTTTTGGAGAATAGAAATAATCAGCATTTAAAGCCTGAATGACCTCGGTCCTCAAACGTCTGTTACGTATCGTTTCAGGGTTTTTGAACATTATGTTGATGTATTTTTTAGAGTGACCCATCTCCTTCAGTATCATGGCTGCCATGAGTGTGGCAGGGAACTTGTTCCTTTGCGCGATGTTCAATATCGCATTGCCTTCTTCCCATGTTCGCAGGTGTCTTTTAGTGTGCCTCTGCATACGACCATGATTTTTTATGACCCTTCTTACTACCTTCTGTTGGAGCATCGTAGCTACTATTCCAACAGGCTCGTGGATCTCACGTGAAATTCGTTCAACATCCTCAAAGTTGTTGATGGAATCGTATATTTCCAGATATGTTCTTTCATCCATTTTGACCATCTAATTCCGTAGCTGTAGTAAGAAGCAAGCAGCCATCACATCGTTTTTTGCCGCAGTATCGTTTTGCGTATTCAACGATCAGGGCATGGTATTCTTTATAGAGCTCCACGTCTTCTTCGAGTTCACCTTCAAAAAGCTCCTGCAAATGGATATAATCGCCTTCAATGCCAAGACAGCGCATGATCCGTGTTGTGTACGCATCGATCACGAACTTGGGTTTGTTTGCAGCGTATAATACAATGCTATCAGCGGTTTCGTTCCCGACGCCGTTCAAGGATAACATCTCGGACCGCAGATCACCTACTGGCATGCTGAAAACATTCTCAAGACCATTGTCTGCAAAATACTTTGCAATATTCACCAGGCGTGATGCCTTCTGGCGGTAGAAACCACAGCACCGGACAAAATCTTCCACTGACCCCGGATCGGCTTCAGCAAGACATTCAGGCTCCATCAACCCATGAATTTTAAGGTTCGATATCGCCTGCTCCACATTTGTCCATTTGGTCTGCTGGGTCAAAATAGCACCGACCACAACTTCAAATGGGGTCTCGGCTGGCCACCAGTCCTGAGGTCCAAGTTCATTTAATAAGGTAATGTAGATCTGTTTCAGGGTTTTAAATGTCATTTTTCTGATGAATAATTGGTCAATACAATGATAATTAAAACAGATATTCTAATTATAATTATGGGATCTAATACTATTTAATCCTCTTGAATGCAGAACGTTAATTTGAGATATATTTGATCGAAAAGGAATGCTTTACCAATGAGAAACTTTTATCGGTAGAGCACCACAGTACTTCCCCTCACTTCTACCAGTGTTGTCTTTGTTGTATCTGCAAGCTGTTGTGCAAGGGTTTTGATATCCCCGTCAGGAGCTGCACTTTTAAGCATCTTTACCTTAACGAGACGGTTCGCTTTTATTTGTTTTACCAGTTCCTCGACCAGGGCATCCGTTATTCCGTTCTTTCCAATATTTATTATCGGTTTTAACTGAACAGCCTCTGACTTTAATTTGTATAATTTATCTTTATCCATATAAGATTCCACACAGCAATTTAACATAAAATGTACTATTTGCACCTGTGTTATTTGTGCCGCACTCGTATAACTCTATTTAACGTAAAAATGTATATGGTACGAAGTTTAACTTCGTTACCCACATTTATTTACAATATATTTTTGACCTTTTCGGCGGCTTTTTCAAGTTCCACAAGTATAAGCCCAAGACCCGCATCCGGGTCAGTTAGCACAATTAACAGTGCTTTAGAGCCTGCTCCGGTAGCAATTAGCTTCCCATGTTCGGTTTCGACTATAACCCTGTCAGGTACACCTTTTCCAAGTTCGGTGGTAGCTGTTTCTGCAGCGCCCAGCATAGTGGCAGACATTGCTGCAAACGTTTCAGCCCTTGCACCATATGACTGGATGTTGGATGCTATCAGCAAACCATCGCGGCTCGCCACAACCGATGCCTCGACCCCTCCGACCTTTTTAAGGTCAACAAGGACCTTATTGAGCATTTCGATCATGCTGGTCATCTCATGCCACCTCTGTTATTTTTTCAATAAGAGTATCAAACGCTTCGAATACCCCTTCTCCCTTTGCAGCAACCGCAGGCACAATTGGAACATTGGCAGGTATATTGAAATGAACCCTTATCTCCTCGGGTTTCAGTGCATTGCTAAGGTCCTGTTTATTGGCAACCACAACCAGAGGAAGACCTTGTGCCTTCGTTATGTCAAGCATATGTTTTGCCCTAACAAAGTCTTTTGGGACAGTGGAATCAACAACAAGGAATATCCCCATTGCTTCTCCACTTAGCATTTTAATTATAGGGTCAAAGCGCTCCTGTCCGGGAGTCCCGAATATATCAGCACTGAAACCTTTATAATCGAGATGACCATGGTCAAGCGCCACTGTTGTACCTACACGATCCACAGACACGGCTCGTGTTGAAAGTGCATGAACGAAAGTGGATTTTCCGGCATCAAAAGGACCGGTGACCAGTATCTTTGGGATAAATATCCGGATTCCGCCAGGGCGCAGGACCCTGAACAACATGGATTTGGGTGGAATGTCGCTCCAGTTGGCATTCAGTACTCCGAAATACTGCCCGAATATCACCCGCTCGGCAATGCCTCCAACTGTGATCACCGCATCGAAAAGCTCGTGTTTGATCGCTTCAAGCGTATCTCTCTGATAAGGCCAGGCAGTGAAATTATAGATCAATACATTATCATAGACCATTCCGTACTTGTTCCAGTTCTCGATAGCAGCTAATGTTTCTTTCTCACCGCAGAGATCCATAACAGTGGAGAGTGATTCGAATATGATTATAACGCTTTCATCAAGTTCTTCCATTACTTTTCTAAGCATGTTGCTTATTGAGTCTATGTTTTCCGGGTCAACTACTACATATTTTTCCTTAGAGATCGATCCAACAAGACTTGAATACGCATCGACGATGAACAGGCGTTCACTAAAATCATTAAGGTCCCATCCAAATTCCCTGAATACGTCTCTTATTGCTTGCGGATTCGAACTCGATGCTACGAACACACATTTTTTACCAGCTGAGAGATTATGATATAATGTATGCATTCCGAAGACGTTCCCTTCAACGCCCGGGGAGGTATAGTAGATGAGCGACTTGCCATAGGGAATGCCTCCCTTCAAATATCCGTCCAGCTTGGAGATTCCTGTCTGGATCATGTCACTCACACTCCTTCATGGTGAAATTCACACCGTCAATCTCGTAATCAAACCATGGTGTAGGTTTTGGCGTAAGACCTACAACCCGCAATAGAAAGTCATCATCACTTGATTTTATCTCAATCATCCCATCGAATAGCTGTTTTAAGGTTGCTATTGTTTGCGGGTCATGCATTTCGTCTTCGACGACATATATACCCAGAGCGTTTGCGGCCTTTACACGTCCTGTGAAAACATGCAAGAACCTGAAAACGGTCTGTATATTTGAATACATCAAAATTGTAGACAGGGAATTGATGCAAAGACGCATTTCCTGGATATTTTTTTTCATTAAAAACTCATCAAAAAATTGGCTTATTTTGACCCCGATTCCCGTCAGATCGACAGGACTGGATGCACGTTTTATTTTATCAGTGTCAACTGCGCCCATGCCAAGCGTTTTTGTGACACAGTCCACTATTCCGATATGCGAATCTTCAATGTCCAGACTATGCTGTGAAAACCAATCAAAAATCCGTTCCCCTGGATCACGGGTAGAGACAACAACCGCAGACTCTTCATTCTTCAACCCATTGTATATGATACTGTTTATTATCTCATCCTTGCCGCTCATGGGGGGCCCTATCATCATGATATTTGTGCCTTCTCTTATTTCTCCAATCCGATCATCCAGTTCTTTAATACCCAATGAATATCCCGACATAGCACACTTCCTTCTATAAGATTGTTTTAAAGCACGGTTGTGTTCTTCTATGAAAATAATATTAACTTAAACTTTCACTATCCAATTATATTTAATTTATTAACTTTGTTTATCTTATTAATCGTATTTAACTTATTCTTGTATATGCTTTACTATGTGCCCGGCTTCAGGGACGATGATGCTCTCAAGTGCCAGCCTGACAGCATTAGGAGATCCCGGCAGGCAGAAAATTGCCCGGTTTTTTATAATACCTGCCTCTGCCCGGGTCAGAATGACAGCTGTGCCGACCTCGTCAATGCTTTTATACCTGAAAAGCTCTCCAAACCCCGGCATTTCCTTGTCGAACATAGGTGCTATGGATTCGATGGTAACGTCCTGTGAAGTTAATCCAGTACCTCCACTCGAAACAATTATGTCTGCGCCCATGTCGATTGCAGATATGACCGCATTCTTTATGGACTCCGGATCATCACTTATGAGCATATACTGCAAAACATTGTGCCCATTCCTAGCAACTATATCATGCATGACCTGTCCGGACACATCCTCAGCAGCTTCCGGGGTGGCTACACTACCGTATTTTCGAAACCTTGATGTAGAAACTGTGATCAATACAAAATTGCAGGGGCCACGTACATCCTTTTTGTGCTGATCTGTTGTAGATACGTTCATACGAAGTGTTTATACGTGAATCAGTATAAGAAGTACACGATTTTGATATGAAGATACTAACGATCGATATTGGAACGGGGACACAGGACATCCTCTTATATGATACGGATAAAGAGGTCGAGAACAGCCTTATAATGGTAATGCCGTCACCAACCGTAGTTGTAGCAGACAGGATACGCATGGCAACTGCTGGTGGCAGGGACATTCTGCTCACCGGGGATGTGATGGGGGGCGGTCCGTCCGTTCGCGCAATAAGAGAACATCTTAAACAGGGTCTGTCAGTGTATGCGACAAAAAATGCTGCACTGACCATTAACGACAATATGGACCGTGTGCGCGGACTGGGTGTTATGATCGTTGGTGATGAGGACATAAAGTCCCTGTCCGGCAAAACCCGGCAGATCCTCCTCCAGGACATTGACATTAACGCTATTGGAACTGCACTTTCACAGTTTGGTGTTGAGATGCCTTCAAAATTTGCAGTCGCGCTGCAGGACCATGGTGAATCTCCAGATAAAAGCAACCGTGTGTTCAGGTTCAGGCATTTTGAAGAGGTCATTAAAAAGGGTGGGAACATGAATATGTTCGCCTATGATCGTGAAAATGTCCCCCCATACCTGACGCGTATAAAAGCCGCATCCAGAACACTGGACAATTATGAGTCGATATTCATGGATACGGGACCTGCGGCCATTTTTGGTGCCCTGCTGGATCCTTTAGCCATACAGCCTGCAATAGTGGTCAACATTGGTAACGGGCATACTCTCGGCGCAATTGTTATCGATAACAACGTGACCGGACTCTTTGAGCACCACACATCCCTTCTGGATGCAGAAAAATTACAGGATTACATTGTGCGGCTTGCCAATGGCACACTTACTTTCGAAGAAGTGTTTAACGATGGCGGACATGGCTGCTATATACACGAAAAGGCTGGTTTTGATGTCATATCGTCGGTGATGGTGACAGGACCAAAACGCGGTATTTTGCAAATTGCCCCGGAATCACAGAGGAGAGCGGACATATGGGAAAAAATGCATTTTGCAGCTCCCTTTGGGAATATGATGCTTTCCGGATGTTTCGGGTTACTATCGGCTTTTTTGAAAAATGAAAGGAGTTTTACTGATAAGACTTATAAACTCCAAGGTAATTAGGGGAAGAGTTATCAGTTAAGTATCTTCAATTCAGATTATCAATAATTCTGTGGTATAAATTATAAATTAAGTGGAATAAAAATAGAGGAGACGCAAAAAAACGCCATTTTTTATTCTACTTGTATTCAAGGAGGCTCAATCTCATGGTAAGAAAACCAGCAAGCATGTATAGAAATGTAAAACAGCGCTCTTGCACAAGACGAAAGTATATGGGCGGTGTACCGGGAAGCCAGGTAATTCATTATGATATGGGCAACAAGACAGCAGAATTCCCTGTCAAATTGTCTTTAATCGCAGAGGAAAGATGCCAGATACGCCATACGGCTTTGGAAGCTGCACGTATCACAGCAAACAGGGCATTAACATCTGCTGCAGGACGTACCGGATACCACCTTAAACTGCGGGTATACCCTCATGAGGTGTTAAGAGAAAATAAACAGGCAACCGGCGCCGGTGCGGACCGTGTGTCAAGTGGAATGCGTGGTGCCTACGGTAAAAATGTATCAACCGCTGCACGGGTTTCTGCAGGGCAGAAGATCTTCACGGTTTCAGTGAATAAAGAAAACTATGCTGCAGCAAAAGATTCAATGAGGCGCGCAGGCCAAAAATTGCCAACGCCGATCCGGATCGTCATTGATCAGGGACTTGAACTGGTACAGTAAAAACCAGACATTGGAGGGTATTAAATATGGATGATTATGAAGCGCTTTTGGACCGTGCAATCAAGAACTTACCTGACAAGGAGACTACGGACGAGCGTTTCGTAATTCCTGAACCCAAGATGTTTGCGGAGGGAAAGACCACCGTACTGGATAATTTCGGAAACATCGCAAGTGTGCTGAATCGCGACCCGGACCATATTATGAAATACCTTACCCGGGAACTGGGTACAGCTGGCAAGATAGATGGTAATCGCGCAATATTCCAGGGTCGGTTCACGAAAGATATGATAAAATCCAACATTGCTTCTTATGTTGAAGAATATGTTATGTGCTCCGAATGCGCACGTCCGGACACCCAGCTGGTCAAAGTTGAAAGAGTACTGATCCTGAAATGTTCAGCTTGTGGTGCTCACAGACCCGTCAAAAAGAGACGATCTGTTGCTGCCGCACCGCGTGATGCCATAGAAGAAGGCGGGGAATATGAGGTCAGGATCGATGCAGTTGGTTCAAAGGGGGATGGGATAGCCAAACTTGCCAAGTTTACTATTTTTGTACCCGGTACTGCAAAAGGCGAAGTTGCAAATATTAGAATAAAACGTATAAGTGGCACTCTTGCATTTGCAGAGAAAATTTGACGATAATACTCGTTAAAACGAGTGGTTTGTTATTCTGATATATTGCATACCTGTTCGATTAGTCTATTATATAATAAATTACATCTTATAGATTAGAACAATGGCTTATCGTTCTGAATGAGGACTCAGATGACACGCATACCAACTGCAATCCCTGGTCTTGATGAACTGATCGAAGGTGGTTTTATTGAAAACGATGTTATTCTCCTGACAGGCGGACCCGGGGCAGGAAAATCAACTTTTGGTGTACAGTTTTTATACGAAGGAATTGTCAAATACAACGAGCCCGGCTTATATATAACACTTGAGGAATCCCCGGCACGGATAATACGAAATATGTGGCGTCATAACTGGGACCTTGAGCGTATTATCAAGGAAAATAAATTGAGGATCATGCGAGCGAACCCGATCGCATATGAACGATATATTAAGGACATGAAACCTGCCGAAGGATTCGTTGACGCCGAATCAGCAACTATTGAGAACATTCTCAAGCAAATATATAAACAGATACAGGAAATTGGGGCAAAACGTCTTTTTATAGATTCCATAACGTCTCTGAAAATTTCCTCGGATCCCGCAACTGAGAGGCACATGATCCTGGAGTTTATTAAGAATATTGAGAATTTTGATTGTACGACACTGATAACCAGTGAGATACACAGCGTTCCGGAAAGTTTCAGCGTTGAAGAGTATCTCTCCGAAGGGGTCATTCGCCTCCATGTTTTCAGGGTGGGGGGCAACAGGGTCCGCGGAATTGAGATCCTTAAGATGCGCGGTGTAAAACACGATGAAGTTATGCATCCCTACGCCATTACAGATGAGGGTATCGTTGTATATCCTTCCGAAACTGTTATTGGTAAGGATACTGATATACTGAAACCCGGTTTTTTCTGATTATTGAGGTGGCTGCAAATGAAAACGGACATTGGTTCTTTGGATAGTACTGGCGAAGAAAAGGACATAAATCTTCTTTCAATTCCGGGACTGACCATCAAACTGCAGCATTTGAACGGTGTTTTGCAACTGGAAGCAAGCGGACATCTACGCGCTGTATGCGCACCATTCTTAAATAAGATCAATGTTCCGCTCAAGGATGAAAAACCAGCGCTTGTTTATGAAGACAAGGTTATTGCATCAACATGGCTACCTCCCATTCCGAGCAAGGTCTTTAACAGACTGCTTTTTGCCGAGACCCGGATCGCACTGGGAAAATACGTGCCTGAAACCGTATCCTTTGAGGTGACGAGGGAGTGCAAATGCAACTGCGAACACTGTGTTGTTAGCGGCGGTGAAGGTGATATGGATGTTGCTTCCATTAAGCGTGCGATCGATGAGGCACTGGATATGGGTACGGTCATCATCACATTTACAGAAGGCGACCCCTTGCTCCGGAAAGAGATATTCGAGCTTATCGATTATGTGGACAAGGACCGTGCTATTGTCAATATGTACACGCCGGGAACGGATATGACCCCGGAAAGTGCCAGAAAGCTAAAGGAGGCAGGACTGCACAACCTGCTGGTCAGTATCTATTCAACCGATCCGAAACAGCATGATTCCGTGCGGCGCCTTGACGGTGCTTTCGAGATGGCGACCGCGGCTATCAAAATGGGACTTGATGCCGGTTTGCTGGTTACGATGTGTACCCATGTTTCATCAAAGAACATAAATGAACTGCCTGAAATGTACGAATTTGCATCACAACTGGGGGTCCATGAGTTCTCACTGTGGGAATCGATCCCGAAAAAGCCGGGAGACCCGGTTCTTTCGGATGATGACCGCAAGGTGATCCTTGATATGTACCACAGGATCAATTCTACGCTAGGCGGACCGAGGATGTTCTCGAACACTTATTTTGAAGGTGAGATGCTTGGATGTATGGCAGGGCAGCGCTGGATGCATGTGTGCGTTGAGGGTTCCATAAAACCGTGCCCGTATATACCGTTCGGATTTGGTAATATCGAAGATGAGCCGCTTAAGACCATCTGGAGCCGCATCCGCAAATATCCACATTTCAAAGGTGAGCGGCATAGCTGCCTGATGCAGGAGCCTGAATTTTTGCAACTGATGGACCATATTCCTGAAAATGCTGCACTTCCATATAATTTTGCTGACCTTAAATGACGATCCGTTTTAGCCAGTTGCCAGGTAATTCGTTTTTCATACCATCTTCATTCATGCCATCTTCCTCACCTACCGGCTGGAAAGGTGTGCATGCTCCTGCTTTCTGGCTCTCCGGATGAAATGCTATAGAATATATAGATGTCAGAAATTATGGAGCTTACTGTTATATATGAGAAATCTTTAGGTATAACCAGAAAGATAATTGTCCGTTAACCTATCAGGAATGACCTTAATACCCTATATTTCAGATCAAATATGAAAAGTATTGCCATCGATCACAACTGGATATTCAAGAAATCCACAAATGCTATTATAATACTCACCCTCTATATCCTTCTCTTTGCTCTTTTAGTTGGTGTGGTACAGATCGTTCTCACCATCCCCGGACTTCTTACCAGTGATGGACTTGACACAGTATTCTATCAGATAGTAACAAAGAGCCTTAACCTGTTCATCGTCATTGAGTTTTTCAAGACGCTTCATGACTATTCGAAATACGAGAGGATAAAACTGACGTTCATTATCGATGCCACTATCCTTATTGTGCTTCGTGAGATCTCGGTAGGTCTGTTTACCAGAAATTTGGACTACATGATGATACTGGCACTGTCTGTCCTTTTAACAGTCATGGGAGCGGTAAGGGTGATGGCTGTCCGCTATTCCCCACAGCAGTCGTAACTAAATCCGTGTGACTGAAAAAGATATGTAGCGGCTGGCTTTTTGGTATTACGTCATTCAAAATTCAAAACCATTATCTTCCACTCCCGAATCTCCCCATCCCTTAGAGAATTCCGGGGCTGGCTGTTTTTAGATTTCAGGGAAAAGTCGGAAAGATTATAAGAGGTGGGGGTTGTGAAGTATCAAGGAAATAATTCCAACAGTTGAATGGTTGGTATGTGGTTGAGAAATATGTTGCCGGACAGGATCGAAAATCAAGAGGTTGAGGTTATCTTAAATGGGATTTAAATTCAAGGAAGTGCCATGGGAGGCATCTCTTTTCTTTATTGGTTGGATCTGGCTAGGATGGTCGATGTTTGGAATGACCTTAGTCAACATGCTTGGACCTGAGCTGGACTTATATCACTTTGTTGTGGGTGCTGTCTATCTGTTTCCGATGTCAGTGATTGGATTTAAGATGTTCAGGGATTGGAATATTGGTGGTCTGCCTTTGTTTATTTGTTCCGGGATCGTCGGAGTTTGGGCGATCGTCCTGCACTTGAAGATGAATCCGGGAGTTGATCATGGGTTTTATTCCGGTGGGACCACAGAGATAGTATCAATGGTGTTGCTATTGGTTGCTGTACCGGTAAGTTTCTATATTTATGCCCGTTCCGTTGGATGTGAAAAAAGCAGGAATCTGAAGGCTCTCCTGGTATTTCCGGTATTTGTTGTTTTGTTCTTGGTTGTTACCGGGATATTTGGAGGTAGTGGTGGGTTTAATGCTGCGCTGTTGTTCTCTTTCTTGTTTGTGTTAGGACCTGTGCTGGGAGGATTGTATATCCGTGAGATCATGTCAAAGGATAGCTGAGTTATGGTGATTTAATTGAGTCTTTTCCTTTTCTTCCAAATGCATATCGGTAATATCTAATTCACATTCTAATACTTCGTTTGATAATTGATTTTGAATAAAGGCACCCCCGAATCCACCCTTGGAGAATTCCGGGGCTGGCTGTTTGAGATTTTAGGCGAAAGTCGGAAAGATTATAAGGAGTGGGGGTTGTTGAGTGTTGAGGAAAAACAGAAAGCAAATAAAAGAGATAACTGGCATGGCAACTGAGTACATAAATATTATTTTAACGGGTCTCATTACTGCACCGACTACGCTCATCTTAGCTTATGCTGCTTACAGTCGAACTGTAGAATCTAGAATTAAGGATTTGGAACATGAAGTCCAATTGCTGGAACCACTCAAAAATATTCTGCAGCAAGTTGGATCGGAACAAGCAGAGAAAGTTTTCAAAGGGTGGGACAAATGAACCTGGCACCTCACGAAACCAAAAAGCTGGAATATCTTCTTGGTAAATCCAAATTTAGTGTCCTAAATCACAAGGAAGAAGCCGAATTGCGTTATTTAATCACAAAAGAGCAACCCTCTGCAGAAGATATTTCCTTGGACGAATTAATCAAACTTGGATTAATCCTTGTTGGATTATATCTTTTTGCAAAAGCGATTAGTGATGCATGACATAGGCATGTGATCATACTGGCTGCCATGCTCGGTATAAATAAATCTCTAATTTTGTTAAGTAATTAATGGAGTGAATGATGAAAAGACCCAATGTTTTTTGGCAAGATAAAGGAAGAGTAAGTTCAAACAAATACGTATGCGGCTATTGTGGCAACTTCGTAGCATCTGAAAATGGTTATTTTGCAGAAGTTTATCCTCACGCAATTGATCCAACGACTGATAAAAGAGAATATATACTCATTTGCCATTATTGTTCGCGACCAACATATTTTGATATAGATGGAAATCAGATACCTGGTCCTATTTATGGAAATTCGGTATTCGATGTTCCTGAAAAAGTTGAAACTCTATATAATGAAGCTAGAAATTGCATAAGTTGTAATGCCTATACAGCCTCAGTTCTTTGTTCAAGAAAACTATTGATGAATATTGCAGTCTCAAAAGGTGCAGAAGAAGGAATAAGATTTATTGATTATGTTAGTTTTCTTTCAGATAAGAATTATATTCCGCCAGATGGAAAAGATTGGGTCGATCATATTCGCAAAAAGGGCAATGAAGCGACTCATGAAATATCAATTATGAAAAAAGAAGACGCTGAAGAATTGATAATCTTTATTGAGATGTTATTAAAATTTATTTATCAATTTCCTGCATCTATTAAAAGAAAAACAAACGTTTCCACTCCTGAGCAGCATCCTTGATGCCTCAGACAGAGCGTAGCGACGTCCCGAGTCCTTAATTTTTCTATCGCCTCCGCTATTCAAAGTCTGTATCTTCCAGCTCTGAAGCCCCTCATTCCCTAATAGAACAAGGCACCGACCTATGCCGGCGGCGTCAAAATCTTTTTTCAGGCGGTTGTAGTCCTTCTGTGATCTGGTTGGCGATTTCAAGTTACCACTAATGAGGGACAGATACGAACATTTACATAGCAATATGTATTTCTACAGTTGGTTTCATTTGCGTAACCGGACAGTCAACAGATCATCTTCGTCATAATCAAACATAAGAGGCACTGTATGAATACGAAACTTGACCCATGGGGTTCAGTGAATATCGAGGACTATTCAAAGTTATTTGACGAATTCGGTATATTACCCTTTGACGACCTGTACCCTGAGATATCAGATCCGCACATGTACATGCGCAGGAAAGTGATATTCGGACACCGGAGCTATGACCTTATCACGGATGCAATGAAGAACCGTACACCCTTTTCAGTCATGAGCGGTTTCATGCCCTCAGGAAAGGTCCATCTCGGCGGTAAGATGGTAATGGATGAGATCATCTGGCACCAGCAGATGGGAGGCGATGCATTTGTGGGCATTGCGGACCGTGAGGCTCATGCTGTCCGGGGAATGTCATGGGAAAAGTGCCGCGAGATAGGCATCAATGAATACATCCTGAGTTTGATCGCACTGGGATTCGAACCCGAAGGGCACATCTATTTCCAGTCCAAATCCGAGAATGTAAAGGACCTCACATTCGAACTCGGTGTCAAAGCGAACTTTTCAGAACTCAGCGCAATTTACGGGTTCAGTGGAGAGACCAATATAGCTCACATGATCAGTGCAGTTACCCAGAGTGCCGATATCCTGCAACCGCAGCTGTCTGATTTTGGAGGACCGAAGCCAACCGTGATACCTGTGGGCGCAGACCAGGACCCCCACATCAGGCTCACACGCGGACTTGCCCATAAGATGAACATGTTCAGGATCGAAGGTCGCGTGGATAGTGACGGGGGCAAGTATCTGAGCGTTCGCGGCAAAAGTGCGCCGGAAGGTGCACTGGAAGAAGTGGCAGGGCGTGCACCCGGTGACACCAAGCTCTTTGAAGCTCATGTTGACGTGTTCGGGACAGATGACTTTGTTGCACTTCTTGATGTAGTCCGTCAGGTTGAACTGGAATTTGGAGGCTATGCCTTTGTGCCGCCGGCTGCCACGTATCACCGTTTCATGTCAGGATTGCAGGGCGGCAAAATGTCAAGCAGCATCCCGGAAAGCTACATCGCCCTTACCGATGACCCGAAGGAAGCTGCAAAGAAGGTCAAACGTGCAAAGACAGGCGGACGAGTGACACTGGAAGAACAGAAAAAGTTAGGCGGCGAACCTGACAAATGCTCTGTTTATGAACTGCTGCTGTTCCATCTGGTCGATGATGATGATGAACTTGCAGAGATCTATTCAGAATGCGTAAACGGCAAGCGCCTATGTGGAAGCTGCAAATCCCTTGCAGCAGAACGGATGTCCGGCTTTTTGACAGAACATCAGGAGTTGCGTGAACTCGCACGGGACAGACTGGATGAGTATGGTTTATAAATACAGATCATATATATGTAAAGAATTAATCAGGTGTGACTATGACCGCTCAGTACAACCTTACAGCCAATGAAAAAAACGTGTTGCTTGCCATGGGTGAACTGGAATCCTCAACCCCGGAAGAGCTTGCAGAAAAATCACTCTTAAAGATCGAGACTACGATGCAGGCAGTGTTTCTGCTTGCTGAAAAAGAGCTGTTAAGAATTGATGAGGAAATAGTTGAAACGTTTATATTAACACCTGAAGGCATCGAATACGCAGAGGATGGACTTCCGGAACGCCAGATAATTGACGCGATATCAGAACCTGCTTCAATTGACGACATGAAAGAACGCCTTTCTCCGAAAATGGTCGGGATAGCAAGCGGATGGCTTCGCAGGAAAGGATGGGCGACCATTGATAACGGAATGATAGTCCCAACCGGAAAATCCGATATCGGTGATGACGAAAAGATACTTGCAAGATTTAAAGAGCAGGCTGAAACACTGGAGGAGATCGGTGCTGAAAAGAAGACCATCCAGGAACTCATCAAACGAAATCTTGTGTCAAAACATGAGGAGAAATTCAGGTTCATTTCGATAACCAATGCCGGAAAAGGTCTGGTTGCAGATGGAATTGTCATCGAAGAGGAGATTGCCCAGATCACTTCAGAACTCCTGAAAAGTGGTGACTGGAAAAATAAAAAATTCAGACCCTATAACATTAATGTCACTCCCAAACCGATATACGGTGCAAAGATCCATCCCTACCAGCGCCTGATCGACCAGATGCGCCAGATATTTTTGGAAATGGGTTTTACCGAGATCAAGGGCGACATCGTGCAGAGTTCGTTCTGGAACTTTGATGCACTTTTCCAGCCCCAGGACCATCCGGCACGTGATATGCAGGATACCTTCCATCTGACAAGTACATCCGAACTGCCCACGGAATATAAGGACAGTGTGTGCGCAGTGCATGAACATGGAGGAGATATTGATTCTACCGGCTGGGGCGGAACATGGAGCGAGGATATTGCCTGTAAGAATGTGTTAAGGACACACACAACGGCGGTAACTATCAAGTACCTGGCAGATAACCCAGAACCGCCTGTTAAGGCTTTCTGCATTGACAGGGCATACCGCAGGGAAACCATCGACCCGACCCACACACCTGAATTCGAGCAGCTTGAGGGTGTGGTCATGGACGAGAACATGTCCTTTGCAAATCTCCTTGGATGCCTTTCGGAGTTCTACCACCGCATGGGTTTCAAGGATGTCCGGTTCAGACCGGGTTATTTCCCGTATACCGAACCCAGTGTGGAACCTGAGGTATATGTGGACGGTATGGGCTGGGTAGAACTTGGCGGTGCAGGCGTTTTCAGGAAAGAGGTCACAGAGCCTCTGGGGATCAAGCAGCCTGTGCTTGCATGGGGTCTGGGTGTCAGCCGGCTGGCAATGCTCAAACTTGGACTGCGAGACCTTCGGGAACTATACCACCCCGATATCGACTGGCTCCGCAAGAGCGAGGTCTGTAAGCTCTAGACCTGCTTATTATTTTATTTTATTTCTGTTCCCTCTTCAATCTTCGAATCGGCATGAAGAGGGATTTGTCATTTATCATTTTCATTTTTTTTGCCATTGAATTTCTATTATGATTTTTAGTATGCCCTAATTATTCCAGAATATACAACAAATTTATTGAATCTGGAATACACTATTATCATGAGGTTGCCGGATGTCAAGAACTACGATCACCACCATTCTTGCTGTACTGCTGATCGCCTTATCTGGCATAGTTGCCCAAAAAGTCATATTGGATAATCGCTGGGCTGAGGATGTAATATATTTTGACATTGAATCGGAATCACTGGTTCATGGCAAGATGGAGACAACCGTTCACCCCACCCTCAAAGGCTGGTCATGGGACAGGGACAGTTTTGTTGCAACGAACGTATCCCGCAGGGTTACTAACTACCGTTCCTATGATCATAAAACAGAACAACCCCTTAAAGTAGAATCAATCCGGGAAGGTCCATACATCCGTTACAGGATATTCTTCCCGGATACCAAATACACTGACTATACATACGTCTCGGAGTTCGATCTGGAATACATAGAGAGTATGGAAATCACGGAAAAGTTAGGAATATTCAGCTGGAACTGGGGTAGCCCGGAATTTTCGCTTCCCCAGAGAATCTACGTAACCCTTCCGGAAGGTTCGGAAATGGGGCAGATAAACGGCGTACCTTATTACGAGAAGAGAGTTGAGAACGGTAGAGTTGTTGTGTTTTTTGAAAATGCCCCTGAACCTCATGAGTATTTCAGGTGGGACGTATGTTACACGCTTCCGTGAGGGGGGCGTTGGCTGGGATCATGCATAAAGAATGCATTATTACATGAAACCCCATTCAAAGCGATAGTATTCGAAATCGGTATAATTAGCTATTCAATGGATGATGGCTGAATTCACCTACTGTCAACACGCCACTTCAGAAGCACTCCATCCTCCATTTTCTCAAAGGATCTGAGTTCCAGTTTCATAACCTCGTTTTCTGCAAAACCGATACCGTCTACAAGTGTGGGCGATGTGGCACCGCCAATTATCAGGTTCCCGACAAAACAATATATCTCATCCACAAGCCCGTTCGATATCATACCCCAGTTCAAGGTCGCACCCCCTTCTATCATCAAACGATCGATTCCCATCTCCTTTAACTTTCCAGCAAGTTCATGCAGGTCAACTCTCTCCGTACCTGCTTTTATTATCACAGCCTTTTCTTTAAGGGCTGCAACCCTCTCGACGGGAGCTGAAGTGGACACTGCAATTATCCGTCTGCCTTCGCCCTTTTTGAAAATATCAGCATCTATCGGAGTTCTTGCCTTACTGTCCACAACTATTCTCACAGGGTTCTCTTCAAGACCTGCGGCTTTGCGCGTCTTCCTGCGCTCTTCGGATTTCACGGTCAGGCTCGGGTCATCCGCAAGCACGGTACCGATGCCTACCATGACAGCATCCGATGTTGCACGGAGTTCGTCCACCCTGTCAAAATCCAGGCTTCCCGATATCCTGACCTGTTTTCTCTCCTTTGTTGAGAGTTTGCCATCTGCTGACATTGCCGAACTTATGAATGTAAAAGGTCTATCCATATTCATCACCTATTTGCTCATTGACATCGTAGCTGTATGTTGTTTTAAACGGTTTTTGGTATTCAAGTAGGTTACATGAGATCCATTAATATATTTTTTCAAAAAGACCGTGATAGTGCTGTCATTTTCACCAATGACTGCCGGGGGTCCCCAGCTTGATTTCCCGGTCACCGGATCAACCGGGTCGGCCCGCAATTCCTGCGATGTGGTGACAATGTGCGCTGTGAATGAGGTTTTATAGGTGTCCGACCAACCGACGCCGTCAGATACCTTCATATCCACAAGATAATTTCCGGGGTCACGGATAATAAGTGCGGTTTCGTCTCCTTCAAAAATCATATTATGCAGTTCGACCCCATTGTCCTTATCCTCCCGTATCACGAGGTTCGATTCCACGATCGGCTGGTCAGCGTTCCTATCCTCGCTGACTATGGAAAATACCGCCATCTCCCCGGCTTTTAAATTTGTGATATCAAGACGTTTTACCACTGGTTTCCACTGCGGCGTATAATTTAACGTCAACCGGAATGCACCGGACGAGGAATCAGTTAATACTGAATTTACGCCATTGGTCAGGGAATCGATCTCAATGATCGTTGTTTCATCAAGAATGCCACTATGCAGTTTTGTCTCACCATTGATCGTAATACCTGCATCTGATGCTGGATATGAAGAATTGTAACTATCAAGAACTATCTTCTGTTCAAGAGGAGGGAGGTCTCCCTCGATCGAAAAAGAAAAAGCCGACTCAGCTTCGGGGAAATATGTCCAGGTGTAACTCGAATAAGGGTACGCCAGGTAGCATCCCGGCGATATGCATAAAAAAAAAGCAAAACCCGCGGCAATAACCAACCAGATACGCAACTTTTCAGACGCCCCTCTCAACTAATTTCGATGTTAAATGAGCGCTTTCAGTAGATCACGATCCCTTAGCAATCCCAGTAATTTCTGATTTGCACTAACCACAGGCATCTGATCGATCCTGGCGCGTTTCATCTTGCGCGCACAGTCACTTACTCCCGAGATGTAAGTAGCTGTGATAAGGTTTTTAACCATCACATCTTTCGCAAGGATATTTGGAACTTTGATCCGTGAAACACTGTGATAGATGTTCAAAGTGTCTCTCATGGATTCCCATGTCCACGCATCATCATCAGTACCCGAAGACATATCAGACATCTCCACAGTATCCTCAATGATACTCGCATTTATGACATCACGATCTGATATGATCCCGACAAGCTCCAGTTCTGTATCAAGAACAGGGACTGCCTTTATGTTGCTAAGTTCCATATTCCTCGCAACCACGGGAAGAGGCGTTTCATACCATACCGATACAACACCATTATTCAGATACTGTCCAATGGGTTCTGCGATATCCTGATCCGCTATGGCACTTACAATATCTGCTACTGTCACAAGCCCCACCAGATATCCATTATCCATCACCGGCAACCTTCGTATCCTGTGCTCTAAAAGCAATCTTGCTGCAGCCGTGATGTCTGAATCAGGTGCAATGGTCACCGGGTCCCTGGTCATTAGCAGTGCCAGTTGTTCCTCTTCGGGATTTTTAAGTAAATTAGTACGAGTTACGATTCCAACCACTTTGTTATCTTTTAATACTGGTACTCCGGAAATGCGCTGGTCCTTTAATATCTTCAGGACTTCATCTCTGGAACCTGGAAGAGATACACATGCAACATCTCTCACCATTATCTCTTCAATAATTGTGTCTTTTGGCATTTTTTCCAAACCTCGTCATGTTAACAAAATCAATCTTCTTTGGCACTTCCTCGTACCACAAGTACAGGTACCTTGGCATTTCTTGAAACTTTTTCTGCAACACTTCCAAGCAAGAACCTGTCCAGTCCGCTCTTACCCAGCGTGCCCAGTACTATCAGATCAATGTCATTATTTTCTGCAAATTCAATTATCTCATGGCTTGGATGTCCTTCGATCACTGCTGACTCCACATCCACACCTAAAGCTTTTGCATCATCCTCTACCAGACGGGTTGCATCTGCACCTTCCTTCTGAAGAAGTTCATACATCATTTCCCAACCTGTATCCATGGGTATCGAAGCAAATGAGGCAGTATCAACCACAAACACAGCATACACTTTTGCTTCACTTAGCTTTGCAAGTTCGATACCATATGAAATTGCTTTTTTGTTTGGTTCTGACCCATCGGTTGCGATCAAAATCTTCCTGTACATTTCACTTTTCATGTGTCCCTCTCCGTTAAAACTCACACGTGTATAATAGATAGAATATCGTCTGGTCTTGCCCGCCTTACAATCCCACTCAGTGGATCTCTGACACCTGACAGATTGCTGGATTTTCCATTGAGTATCATCAGATTTGCCTTGTTTCCCTTTTTTATATAACCAATATCAACAAGTCCTAATAATGCTGCCCCATTAAGCGTGCACATTTTAAATACTTGTCTGTCAGTAAGACCAAATATCTTTGATAAAATCTCCATCTCCGCGAACATATTGACTGAGTTCAACATCACATTATCAGTTCCAACCCCAACAGTGATGCCAGCTTCCAGCATATCTGCAATGGGTGCCATACCCACACCTGTTGTATAATTAGACCGTGGGCAAACTACAACCGGAATTCCGGCATCAGCCACTATTGCAAGGTCTCCCCTTTCAGCATTTGTTAAATGGATCAATATATCAGGATGCAGCGAAAGTGCACTGGCAATGTCAGAGTTGTTTTTTTCCCCGGCATGGATGGCAAACAACCGCTTCTGTTTCTTTACGTGTTCATTGATGCTTTGAACTATTTCCATGTCCAGGTCGTTGGTTCCGCTCATTCCGAGCCCGTCAGCTTCCCTTAATATCCTGTCCACCTCTTCCAGAACATCCTTGACGGGGGGCTCGGTCCTGTTGGGTCTGCCCAGTATTACAGCATCGATGTCAATGTCATCCAGCGCTTCTTTCAATGCCATGACACCGACCACACCACCCTCCCTGAAATCAGCAAACGCACACGTGCCGGTCGCAAGCATATCTAAAATCGTAGCCTTCATACTCTCCACAAGAACACGATATGGCGTATCCTGCAATATCTTGTGTTTCAGACCGTCCGGAGGACGGACAAGAGAATCAAGGTCGCGTTTGAGCCTGACCCCCTCATAAATTCCAAGCTGAGGGTCCTTGTATACAGAATCCCCGATATGGGTGTGAGAATTTACAAAACACGGCGCTATTATGTTGTCCGTTTTTGATGCTTCCTCTCCGATCTCTGTGATTATGCCGTCCCTGACACAGATGTAACCTTCAACTACGTCGAATTCTGAGCCAAGAAGCAGTTTTCCATATATTATTTGTTCACAGGACATGACATCGTAAAATAATGGTTATAATGGTTTAAATATTTGGATATTGTTTAACCTTATAAATTAGCATTGAATCGTGGCATTAAATCCATGTTTGTCGCAAATAAGAACATATTTATATAACAATATATCGTATATAAATTTTAGCGCATTGTAAGGTCCTTGCATGAGACACTGGCAAAGCCTTTCTGTGATTGTACAGACAACCTCAATGCGGTACATATGATAATGCG
>JAFGQV010000099.1 GCA_016935475.1 Methanosarcinaceae archaeon | reverse complement strand
TTAATGTAGTTTTCAAAGGGCTGTTAGATATTGCATGTTTCATGTTATGCTGGAAAAAGCTGTAAGAGGAGTTTTGAAATGGGTTCAATGCTAAATCGCTTTTCTTCCAGTTTACATTGGATGGATTGAAGGTCAACATTGCAACCATCAAACATACACAATTATATATCAATGTTTCTTCTAGACATGCCCAGCTTTTAAAATAAGGGAAGAAAATCCCTCACTTTCACATCGACTCCGGCGCCCCGATGCCCAGCGTCTCCAGTGCATTTGCCAGCACTATGCGGGCGCAGTCCACCAGTGCAAGCCTGCTGTTGCGGTCTGACTCCTCCTCGGCGCTGATAACAGGCACGAACCTGTAGAACTGGTTGAAGGAATCCGCAAGTTCCCGGGCGTAGATTGCAAAGATGTGCGGTTTCAACTCCCGGGCAGACTGGTCCAGCACATTGTCGAACTGTGCCATCTTCTTGATAAATGTAACCTCGGAATCCTCCACAAGCACCGATGGGTCGATGGTTGTTGCAGGGTTCCAAAGTCCTTCCTCCTTTGCTTTTGCAAGGATGCTGCACGCCCTTGCGTGGGAATACTGGATGAACGGTGCGCCCTGCTTCTCGAAATCAAGGGCTTCCTTCCAGTTGAACACAGTGGACTTCTCAGGTGAGACCTTGACGATATCGTAACGCACAGCCCCTATACCCACAGTCGCTGCAACATCTTTCTTAAACTCATCCGGCATCTCAGGGCGACGCTTGTCCACCTCAACAAATGCCTGCTCCCCCACCTGTTCGAACAGCTCATCCGCTGTAATGAACTTGCCGCGCCGGGTGCTCATTGACCCCTCGGGCAGGGAGACAAACTCGAAAATAACGACCTCAGGTTCAGGCTTCCCTATTGCATTCAGGGTTGCCTTTAGCTGTCCTGATATCAGTTTGTGGTCAGCTCCCAAAACATCGATCACACGCTCTGCCTGCTCGCCCTTCCACTCATGGTATGCAAGGTCACGGGTGGTATACAGCGAAGTCCCGTCGGTTCGCTGGATGACAAGCGATTTTTCAAAACCGTAGCTAAGAAGGTCCACAACAAGTGCCCCGTTGTCTATCTCAGTGCGTCCCGTGGCTTTGATCTCATCCACGATCCTCGAAACTGCACCTGATCTCACAAAACCAGACTCATTGACAAATGTATCATGTGCCACGTTCATTTTAAGCAACGTTTCTTTGATACCTGCAACCGCAAAACCCACAGCCTTATCAAAACGCTCCATGGTCTCTTCATCCCCGCTCTCCACAAGCTGCATGAGCCTGTCGATCTCTGCCACCTTCTCAGGATGCGCTTCCAGTTCTGCATTTGCCTTTATGTACACATCCGCAATGGAATGGTCTGATTTCTTAGAAGTATCGAACTCGAAGTGTGAAAGCGCCCATGACACAATTGCGATCTGCCTTCCCATATCGTTCACGTAATAATGGGTATCCACATCATAACCCGCGCGTTTCAGTATGCGGGTAAGGGTATCGCCTATCACGGAATTCCTGATATGCCCGACATGCAGTGGTCCGTTGGGATTTGCCGAGGTATGTTCCATGATGATCCTGCCTTCGCAGAACCCGCCTCCAAAACCATCGGTCTCGCTTCGTATCCTGGACACGGTCTCATCAAGGTACCGGCGGTTTGCCCGGAGGTTCAGGTACGGACCCACTGCCTCAACACTATCCACGTATGAATCATCAGGTATCACAACCGCAGCAGCGATTCTTTCAGCGATATCCTTGGGGTTCTGCTTGAGCTTTGAAGCCAGCCTGAATGCGACCCTTGATGCAATATCTGCATGTTGCGAAGGTTCAAGATTAAGATCATCTGTCCCATATCCAAGGGATTCCATGGCATCGTTCAGTATCAAAGTAACCTGTTGCTTGAATTCTAAAAACAAAAAACCACCTGCTATAAAAAAACTAAATTCCGGTACTGTACCTCAATATTGCGGCCATGCCGCCAAAAGCGTTCATGAGCTGGGAACCTTCTTCAAAATCAGTTGATATGAACGCTACTTCAGTTCCCATCTGGTCGCACATTTCTGACAGTTCGTCCACGACATCCACTTTTTTCACAACCTCAAGTATCGATCCGCACTTCGGGCAGGTACCAGGTGCTTCACCAGCATCACCGGGTTTCCATTTATGTATGGAAGTGGTCTCATAATCGCATGAACCACATTTTATAATGTCTTTTTCTGCCCTCAGGTCCTCAGAGATCAGCAGTACATCCACAGCACCAACCACCAGATTTGCCCTGATCTGTTCTATCCCGTAACTCGTTTTCCCGGAATCAGATACCAGTTCAACAAAGAAACGTTGCATCAATTTTTTCTCGACCATCAGATCAAGGTCTGAGAGCTTCTCGCTTGCAGCATTCATAAGTTCGGAAAGCCCCGACTCGTCGGTGTACGCTACATCAAACAGCCCGACGACCTTTTTCTCTATTTCGTGATGCAGGAACTCACCTGCCTCAAATTCTTCCTTGGTGGGGGAGGGGCCACCTATCAAAACACCTTCGAAATCCTTATGGTCTACGGTAAGGAATACCTCGCTCGCAGCATCACCGATCCGTTTGTAGAAATCATGTATGGCAATGAGCCGAAGCTGCTGGAATCTGTGCGCACTCTGCCCGCCTTTTCGCTGTTTGCCTGGAACATTCGATGTCAGATGCCGGTATGATTCAATATGTTTTCCCACAAGCAACCCAACTGTGGCTTCACGCCTGTCAAGGACCAGCAGACCATATGTCTTTTTATCCCTCAGCATGTCTTCCAGGGTCTCGAGATAGAACGATGAATCGCAGTGGTACTTGTACGTAATAATAGGTTCAGGTGGTTCAAGGATGGTTGTTTCCATGTTTGTCTTGTTTGCTCCCACATCCACAGCACCTGTAAAGTACACAATGCCATTCTCAGGTGCCTTGTTGAGATATCGGAGTCTTGAAAGCAGTGACTCAAGAGCTCCCTGAACATTGGTCCGCGTAACTTTTGATTTGATGTTTGCTGCCTGACCATGCTCGTTCCTGAGCTGGGATGTGACATCTGATATCTGTTTATCGTACGGGATATACAATGATACTAATTCAGTACCCCTGCCTTTTTTATCCCTGAGCGCTTCAAGTTTCCGTTTGAATTCATATTTCTGGTGTGCCGATTGTTCTGCCATTGTGTAAATGCCTCGTGATTGGAATTAAAGTTGGAATTATGGTTAAAAATCAGGATATGATATTTGGATATACTTCTGGTTTTTCTTACCCTTAGTAGATGTTGATGTAAATATAGATTATGACTGCAATTCTATAATATGTATCCTTCCAGCCAAGTTCCCGAACCCCTGACGCAAAGATGTGACCTATGTTCTCGCATCCGATCCATATAGTCGTAGACCTGAACGGCGGGATTTCAAGACCTGTAAAACTCTCGGAGATCACTTGAATGGGTATATCTGGATTTATGCTGGATCTCCAAATCAATTCAACAATTCAAAGGCTGCGGCGTTTTTTGACCGATATATAGTAAAAACCTACCGCTATGCGTGGGCATTTTTGTCCCAAAGCCCCCACCAGCGATAAGTTCATATGTTTTCCCTTACTTTTCTTACATATAAGAAATAAGGTGATAAACAATGCCATTACTCGAAATAAAAAGTGGGACAATAACTTCAAAAGGTCAGATATCAATTCCGAAACACATCAGGGATGTCGAAGGTTTCAAGGAAGGATCGAAGATCGCAATTCTTGCATTTGATGACAGGATAGAATTGCGGCCTATGAAACAGGTGGATGAAAGGATGCATACAGCTTTCGCAAGTGAAAAGGTCCTTGCAAAAGACTGGAACAGTAAAGAGGAAGATGAAGCATGGAAAGACCTGTAAAAGGTGATATAGTTGTCATTCCTTTTCCATTCTCCGATCTGAGTGCATCAAAGAGAAGACCTGCATTGGTCGTGGCAAACCTGACAGGTGATGATGTGATCCTGTGCCAGATCACAAGCATTGCGAAGAATGACCAATATTCTATACCCATTGGTAGTAGATGTTGATGTAAATATAGATCATGACTGCAATTCTATAATAGGTACCCTTGCATTCACAGATTACCCTCTTCTACAGAAGTTGTAACATCATAATTTACCCCAATAGCAAGGAAGTGTGCACGACCACATTGTATTTTATCGGCTTCAGAAATCCTTAGTTTCAGTTTATCCTTTGTTGACTTTGTCTCACGGATCATGTAGACAATTTTTCCATTTTCCTTCAATATGGCCCAATCAGGGTTGTAACTTCCAATTGGCGTTGGAATCTTGAACCATGCAGGGAGTTTTATGAAATATTTTATATCTCTTAGGTTTTCAAGATCTTCTGCATATTTTTTCTCAATACCAGAATCGTATATTATATAATCATAAACTGATTTTGTGGTAGGAACTATTCTATCTTCTGCAAACATCAGTTTATGTTCATCTTCACGGAAAAGTGACATCTCATACGATATCTCATCAAGTTTTTCGTACTGAATGCCTTCAATTACCATGCGATGAAGAACATCACGAATCTCTTTCACAACCGTATCCATAAACCGTTGGGGGTTAACTGGAAAATCATCAATTCGACCCGATTGTTTGAGAATTTCAAAGATTGTGCTTCTGGTAAGCTCTACTTTGTTCTGGATGTATGATAGAATATCAGGCAATTGTTTTGTTTTTTCTGCATAGTCGATATTTGGAGTGCGTATTAGTGTGGCACTTACTCCACTATCCTCTACATTTACATCAACAAGGGATGATTGCAATTTCAAAGGTGTGATTTCATCCATGTCCTGAACAGCTTTTGCTGCTCTTTTTATAAGGTCCCCTGTGGAATAATTCACTGAATAAATGGTCTTTGTGTTTATTTTATCCCAGAATTTTTTAAACTCCGGATCCAGCATAACCTTTTCATTGATGTGTCCTTTCACTTTTTTATTATAATCTTCAATATGATTTTTAATCTGGTGATTTTCAATTGTTTCCAGAATATCCCGGGTTGCATCTTTGAATTCTTCAGGCACATTGAATGTGCCATTTTCAACACTTTTCGAGAATTTGGGGAGTATGTACCCATCATTTTCAATGAGGGCTTCTTCTTTTAGATAACCCCAGATAATTTCTGATTTGTCTCTGTCGATTTCAACATATTTGCCTTCTTCAATATATTGTATTCCCACAAAGGCATCCAGTGGAATGCGACCGAATATAACACCGCAATCATCTTCAAATTCAGTCTGGAGCTTGGAAACGAATTCATCATAGCTTTCGTTCGCAATTACAACCAGATTATTTACATATTCATCAAATACACGCTCCCCATCCTGATTTACCGGAATACGAAGCCCTCTGCCAATTTCCTGGCGTTTCTTTAGTGTTGATATTGTTTCATTGATGGTGCATATCTGGAAAACATTTGGATTATCCCATCCTTCTCTTAGGGCGGAATGGGAGAAAATGAACTTAAGTGGAGTGTCAAGGCTCAGCAACTTTTCTTTTTCTTTCATTATGAGGCTGTAAGTATCTTCATCTGCTGCTGTGCTCCCCCCTGTATCCTTAAACATCCCTTTTTTGTCCATTGAGAAATAGCCATTATGAACTTGTTCAACTGGAAGAATACCCATACCTGAATTGTTGTATTCCTTTCCAATTTCTTGATATATTTCTTCGAACCATCTTGCATATTTACCAAGTTGATACCCATTCTCGGTATAAACACGATAGTTGCCCACTTTATCGAGGAAGAATAGCGAAAGTACCTTGATTCCCATATCCTTTACTTGTTCCTCTTTTTCGAAATGGGATCTTATGGTTTCACGTATCTGTTTTTTGATAATTTCATCTTTATTGCCGCCCTGTTCGTCTCCAAGTCTTAGACGAATTCCATTTGTGAATTTAACATATTCCATGCCCGGGCGGGCATTGATCTCATCTATAACAAATCCGTTTCTGTATGCTTCTTGCTCTTTTGACACCATGAAAAGGTCATCATTTTGTTTGAACTGTCTTGTTTTTAGTTTTGGGGCGTCTTTTGTTTTTTCAAAATAAGTCAGATTGACAACGAATCTATTATTTTTGTTAGTAATATCGTTAACTTTGAGGAATGCTCGTGTGGGGTCGCTTTCAGCAGTTATTGAATTCACAGAGATTTTCTTGACAAGCTTCATCTGGAATGCTTTTACAGGGTCAAGCTGATAGATGAGATTGTATTTGTCACGATGTGTTGCTGAATACCTGAACGTACAAAAGGGGTTTAGCGAGGATATAGCTTCCTTTGCCTTTTCACTTTCCATATTCTGTGGCTCATCCATAATCACGATTGGTCTTGTTGCCTGAATAAATTCAATGGGTCTGCGCCCACCCATCTGATCACGGTAATCATGTATGACATTGTTCTGTTTCTTATTGAATGAGTCAATATTGATAATCATCAGCTGCATTTCATTGCTGCTTGCAAAACTCCTCAATTGCGCTATCCTTTTGGAATCATACACGAAATGGTCAAATGGGACATTATTGTAAAGCTTCTGAAAGTGTTCTTTCATCATGCCAATTGATTTGAGCACACCTTCGCGTATTGCCACAGAAGGAACGACAATAATGAATTTTTTAATCCCGTATACCTTATTTAGCTCAAATGCTGTACGAAGATAGATGTAGGTCTTCCCTGTCCCTGTTTCCATTTCAACAGAAAAGTTAAGCCCTTTTGTTTTTATTGTGTTCTGGGCTGGAATAGTGTTACTTTTCTGGACATTGCATAGATTTTCTTGTATTGTCTTTTCATCGAGAAGTATTTCGTTGCATAAGCCCAGTTCATTTTGATGTACCCCCAATCCGAAGATGTTATAATTCTTCTCAAACATGCCAGATTTTTCTTTCTGACCTTTGAAGAGTTCTACCGCTGCACCAATTGCATCCAACTGATACTGCTGATTAGCATCAAACTTAAATTTCATGATGCCTCCTCAAACGGTCCTGAAATCCTCAACTCCAAAGGATTTCATGATCTGCACGGCATTGGTTTTGAGCTGGTCATTGCCAGAGAATCCTTCATCCAGACAGATTACACGTGCCGGTTCTTTCTTTGCCATCTCAGTAATAACTTCTTTATTAAGCTCTCTGTCAAGGCATAGCAAGAGGGCATCGTTTTCAATCGAATATACCTTTTTACCTGCAAGCTCAATCTCATTGACACTGGTTGTTAACTGGAACCCGGATTTCAGCAAGAGTTCATAGAGGATATCTTCTTCTGAACTGTAAGGGTCAATGTTTTCAACTATCAATTTAAGTTGTTTTGTGATTCCCTCTCCTGTGGCATCATCCTCTATAGCACCATCCCATATGGTAAAATTGGATTTGTCGAGTTTGAATACTTTGAAGCCAAGGTCTAATCTGTGCTTTTCTTTTGTTTCATCAGAACGAATGGTTTGGGCTGAGTCCTGTTTTTGCTCGTCATCGATATTTCTGATAACACGGCGGATTCGCTCTTTTCCAATGTCTGCGATGTTTTTGTAACCTGCTTTATAGGCTTCTGAATTTTTATCACATGGTTCAGGAAGTTGTGCCATTATGAATTTGCGGTTGCCTCTGTCTTCTTTATTCATATCAAATACTGCATGGGCAGTAGTGGAAGAGCCGGAGAAAAAGTCGAGGATTATTGCATTTTTATCTTGAGTCATTGAGATTGCGTCTTTGAGAACATCTACTGACTTGGGGGACTGAAAGATCTTCTCTTTAATAATAAATAGTTCATTGAATGTCTTTTGGCCCTTTTCCGTATGGTGACGTTTATCTTTCCAGATAGACTTAAGCTGCTTTCTTGCTACTTCGCCTGGAGTTGATGCGTAAGCTTTACGGTACATCTTCCAATTACCATTAACTAGTTTCGCAACAAGATCTTCTATCTCGGCTTCAGCTTTAACTTTTCCCCACGTCCAGCACCCTTCGAATCCATCGTCCCAATCAGGAGTGATCTCAATTGCATTTTCAACTTTATTGAGACTTAAGGTGCCATCTTTGATTACGTAAAATGGATAGTAAAGATTTGGTCTATTATGCTTCCCAAATTCTCTATGTGTATTTCGTAGTTCCAACTCGCGGTAGCGGCCTTTCTCGTTCTTTTCTGAGTATTCTGCAATAATATCTTCCGAGGATTTAGGGACATCAAGTGCACCCTTTGGCAGTATAGTTTTTGAATAAATAAGAAGATACTCATGGCATGTAGCTAAATACTTATCCTGTGAACGTCCCTTGGGGTTGCAAAGTATAGTAACTTGGCCTACGAAACACTCTTCTCCAAACACCTCATTCATCAAAAACCTGAGATTTTCAATCTCATTATCATCAATTGAGACAAAAATAACCCCATCATCCCTCAGCAGATTCCTTGCCAGAAACAGTCTTGGATACATCATATTGAGCCATTTAGAATGATAGCGCCCATCTGTATCGGTATTTGTGCTGAATTTTATTCCCTTATCATCGACCTGCCCGGTATACGCAAGGTATGTGTCCAGTGTCTCTGAGTATCGGTCTGGATATATGAACTCTTTTCCTGTATTGTATGGTGGATCGATGTAGATCATCTTCACCTTTCCATAATAAGATTTTTGTAATAGTTTTAGAATTTCAAGATTATCTCCTTCAATAAACAAATTCTCAGTATCGTCAAAATCAACTGATTCTTCTTTGCAGGGTTTCAGGGTCGCTATAGTTGGTTGCTGGATTATTTTCATGCATTCAGCTTTTCCAGGCCAGGTCATTCCATAACGTTCCCTTCCAGTATCGACTTCACCACCAAGGGTCTGGCGTAGTTTTTCAAAATCAATTTTATCTTCATTAAATACATGAGGAAAAAGCTGTTTTAGTTTGAGCTTCTGTTCTTCTGTTATATCCATGGAAAGAAGATCCGCTTTTTCTGGCTCGTTTTGATAGATCATTGATAACACACCCTTACGTGAGGTTCCATTTGGATAGTAAATAATTTTTCTGTCATTCACTTTCTCTTTTCTATATTGTTCATGTAATATCATATTAATATTTTTATAATACCGCGTTATCAAATTTAATTGAACATCAAATCCACGTAATCTGTATCTAACAAATCATCGACCAAGCACCAGTGTTCCCAAAACACAAGTAAAGACACCTGTATCATTTGTAACTGTCAAAGTTGGGCTGAAAATTAGACCCGCATTCGGATAAAATTTAAAATAAGATAAAAGCCATTGATATTAGAGGACGTGAGCTATGAACGAAATTATGTTTTTGATCGAAGATGATCCTGAAGGAGGTTACAATGCTCAGGCACTTGGATATTCTATTTTCACTGAAGGTGAAACTGTAGAAGAGGTGAAAGAAAATATCACGGATGCATTAAGATGTCATTTTGATGACCCACAGGACATGCCCAAAATGATCAGGCTTCATTTTGTCAGGGAGGAAATTTTAACTTATGTCCCGAATGCCAGGGGATGTTCCACATAATAACTCATACAAAGCCTTAATGAAATATGGCTATACAATCTCCCGACAAAGTTATTCAACCATCAAAGATTAGACGTTTTCCCGTCTTTCGACAAAAGCACCACCCTGCTGACCTCCACATCGTCTGCGATCTTGTATCCGAGATGATTAGCAACTTCTTTTGCAAAAGCCATCACTTCACCATGCTCAGGCATGGCTTCCCGTGGCAGGCGCTTTCTCGAAAAACCAAGATGCATATATGCCTTCACTTCAACAAAATCGGGTTCTGCCTTTTTTATCAGCTCTGCATAACCCTGCGGGTTGAACATGTTAACGCCCTTGATAAGTGTGATCCGGATAGCTGTTCGTGTATCCTTGTCCCGCAGGACCGTCAGGGATTCGTTGATCTTTTCCCACAGGTCAGGTGATTTTGGTGAACATACCTTAAGGTATGTATCCTTATCCGGTGCATCCAGGCTCATGTATAGCTGGGAGGGATTTATCCTTTTTAGCATCTCAGGGTTTGTACCGTTGGTGACCACAAAGGTGCTGATGCCCTGTTTTGCATACTCCTCCACAAGTTCCGGCAGGTATGGGTACAATGTAGGCTCGCCAGATAGCGATATTGCCACATGTTTCGGCTCATTGGCCTCTAACCATAGTTCCCTTGGTGCTGAATGCCCAAATCCTGATATTAATTTACGCTGTGCAGCGACGCTATACCCCACAATTTCCACTGGAGAATCCCAAACATTCGGCGCTGGTGCATCAATTTCCGTGGGTCTCCAGCAGTGCAGACACTTCTGGTTACACATAAGCGTGGGTGTCATCTGGATGCAACAACGTGACGTGATTCCATAGAACCGTGATTTGTAGCATTCGCCTTTATCCTTTATTGAGCGTCTGAGCCACAGGCATGTCTTAACAGCCGAATGTGTGCCTGCAAGGCTGTAACCCTGTTTTTTTAAAAGAGTTTTAAAATCCGGTATTTCTGGATTTGAAGGAAGTGAATCTGGAATATTTTTGTTTTCATGAGACATTTGAGTGCAAATTGGATTTTTGGGGTATATATAATAATCGTAGACATCACTCGAACTTGAGCAGAGATGTCTTAAAATTGGACAGGTCGACCACAGGCACCTGTGCGGGTACAGGCACAAGGTTCACACGTTTCTGGAACTCGGTTTGTGACTGCCAGGTGCCGGAATTGATCAAAAGCACGTTCTTGTATTTCTGGATGCCAACCGTATGAACATGTCCGCAGTGAAGAATATCGGGTACCTGGTCGATAACGAAATGGTCATGTTTTTCCGGAGCAATGGAAACCCTGCTGCCGTAGGTGGGCGAGAGATGCCGGCGCTTCATCATCTCCACCATTGCGGTGGTTGGCTCCTGGTATGATACACCCGGGACCGATTGCACAAAGTCGTCAATGGAACGGCCGTGGTACATCAGGACCTTCACCCCGTCAAGGTTTACCAGTGCGGGATTGCCCACAAAGGTGATGTTGCCGGGAAAATCTGCAGTAATGTGATCCGGGAATCTTGGCTGCGGCTCAGCCAGACGTACAGCATCGTGATTTCCGGGTCCGATTATTACCTTGATATGCTGGGGGATCTCATGGAAGTATTCAGCTGCTTTCCTGTACTGCTCATAGACGTCAAGTATCTCGAGTTCCTTTTCCTGGTCCGGGAATATCCCTATTCCGTCAACGAGGTCACCGGCAACCACAAGGTACCGTATCTCTTTTGAGATCTGGCGCATGGCTTCATTGGACACGTCCCCTTTTAAGAAGTCGATAAAATCACACCACGCGTCTTCAAGGAATGTAGAACTTCCGATATGCACATCCGATATAAAGACCGCTTTTCCATAGCTGCCCGTCCTTCGCCTCATCCCGTTCGGCAGTTCAGGCATGGTGATCTTGTTGACGATCATCAGGTTCCCGTCATTGGTGAGTGGACCTGTGGCACCTATCACCTCATCCAGGACCAGACTGCTTGCCTGTTCGAACAGTTCTTTATCTGCCACTCGCACAAGGACCGAGAACGAACCCGTGGGGTCTTCCAGTTCGATGATCTTATGCCCGTTCGTTGTGGTCTTTATGTCCGATACCATTCCTATAACAGATACCTCATTGGATTCCCTGTTCCCGCCTTCCTGCCGAATTCCGACCCTTCTGCGGTTTCTGGTGAGGCTTTCTATGGGTCTGGCATTTATCCTGCCGCGTATCATTTCGCCCAGTTTGCTGTACCTGTTCCTGAAGTACTGGGTGAATTCCATATACTCGCCGACACATGTTGACCGGTCGGTTATGTCAAAAAGGACTTCAACAGGGTTATCTGAGGTCTGGTAACCGGACAGGTGTGACTCATAAGCGATGGGGGGATGTATGTCAGAGGTTCTGGCAGATGCTTCGGGTTTGTAATTAAGTTCAAAACCATCAAAGTCTATGTGCTCAACCCCGATAACGAACACAGACTCATCAATGGTTGCAAGTATATGCTCGACCAGTGCCTCAGGTGAGCTATGGGATGCGATCATCTCCGCAGCATCCGGGCTTATCTGGTATCCTGCTTCTGCAAAAGGTGTTACGACATCAATTTCACTCATTATTGAACCTGAAATCTAACATTATCATAAATTAAATATCAACGATCTGTGAGGTGCGGTCAAACTGACGCTGTCAGATAAACCTTCATCCTATAAGTATTATTTATTAGACTTTATAGATATTCATGTAAATCAAAATCGTGTGCTATCCTGAGTGGCTGCACGGATGGTGTTGGCTTGCAAGCTACCGATTTTAAGATCACAATTTTCGCTGGAAATCTAAAAATGATTTTGTGGCTATTAAGTTTATGAAAGTGCTGGAGAAAGAGCCGGAGCTGATGAGGATGTTTTTGAAGGAGTAGGTGGGGGGTTGATTATAAACTTCTTGACGGTATGCTCAAGGACAAGTTCACACCGCACTGTTATCGTCACTGGTATACGACACACTTAAGAAGAGCAGGCATGTCGAGGGAATACCGCAAGTGGTTACGCGGTGATGCTCCCGAAGGTGCAGACGACCTGTATGACCATATCGATCCGGAAGAAGTGAGAGAGGGATATTTGAAGCATATCCCGAAGTTGATTTGATAGGGTTATCAGGATATCTCAAAAAGAAGCTGAGGAATCAGGGGTTAATAGGAAGATTTTCCAGAGAAAATTGGATGATTGACAGCACTAACTTATAATAATTCTATTATTACTTCCAATCCATAAAACCTGAGATATTGAAGAGAATAGCAAAGAATATCCAAGCTCTACAATTTTTTTGATTTTATTAGTTTTTTAGATGTTTATAAATCACAGAAAAAAATAGAACCGCAATGAATTGAAAAAAGGGATTAGTGGTGTTGAATTAGCGCTATTTTGACTCCATTTGGGTCTTCTAAGAAGGCAAGGGTTCCAACTGTTATTGGTATGGGTTCCATGGTGATTTTGGCACCTTTAGATTTAAGTTCTTTCACTGTGGTATTTATGTCTTCAACATCCATTCCCACCGAAAACAGGCCAGTTTCATTTTCTGTATTTTTTATTAGCTCTATCATAGTATCCCCTTCCCCTTTCAATAATGTAATTGTTGCTCCAGGTTGGGGATTATGTTGGCTATCTATTTCAAGTCCCATTACTTCTGTGTAAAATTTAATTGACTCATCCATATCCTCAACTATGATAGTAGCGTATTTTACCTTCATATTATCACCATACGAATACTGTTTATCATTGATTATTAATGTTGCATTCGGGGGGCTGTAAAATACTTTTGGGTTGATGCGATTTTGTATGAATCATGATTCGTGCCATCATGCTGGATGCTATCATATTTGGCAGTCTGCAAATATCAGTCACATGTTACAACACCAATCTTTTTGACAGCCCCTCTGAAAAATGTCTGAAAGACCATAATACTCAAGTGGTGCTGTTATATGTGGATTCGTTTAGAAAATCTTTCACAAGCACCCTCGTACTGTCCATTTGAGACAACATTCCATGACCACCAGTATCATATAATACCAATTGCGATTGGTTTATTTTATTGTGAGCATTTTCTGCATGTTTGTAACTTACCA
>JAFGQV010000098.1 GCA_016935475.1 Methanosarcinaceae archaeon | reverse complement strand
TCGTTTTCTTTTAATTTCTCTGCAACCCTTTGAATAAGATCTGTTGCAGGGATATCATATGCTGTTGTCATTATATCCTCCTTGGATCGAAACTTGAATATTGTTATTGTTATGAAATCTATTAATCAGGCACAGTTTTCACATCTGTGCATTGAAATGAGGTTGATTAATCTATCGGTTAGTATTTACGCTTTTCGGCAGTACACACATGAAACTATTACTGTTTCTTAAATGTTTGTGCTCTGCCAGGTCCTACAGAAATATATTCTATGGGAACCCCCATCATCTCCTCAAGCCGATTTACATAATTTTGTGCTGCCTGCGGAAGGTCAGTAAACTGCCTGACCTCCGTAAGTTCAGCTTCCCAGCCTGACATATCCTCATACACCGGAGCACACTGCGCAAGACCGGATGTGAGTTCCGGAGGATAATCTATGATCTCTCCATTAAGTTCATATCCGACGCATATCCTGATCGGGTCAAGGTTTGACAGCACATCCAGTTTTGTAAGTGCAATGCTTGTATACCCGTTGAGAAGAATGGATTTTTTAAGAAGCGGCAGGTCAAACCATCCGCACCTTCGAGCCCTCCCGGTCGTGGTCCCGAATTCACGTCCCACCTGCTGTAGCTGTTCCCCCACCCTGTCATTAAGTTCGGTGGGCATCGGACCTTCACCCACACGGGTGATATACGCTTTCACTATCCCAAGAACCTTATCGACCTTTGTAGGACCAACACCAAGACCGGAACAGGCAGAACCTGCAACCGTGCTTGAAGAGGTTACGAACTTTTGTGTTCCATGGATAACATCAAGGTGCGTGCCCTGTGCCCCTTCTGCCAGAACGTTTTTCCCGGCCTCTATGGCCCTGTTGACCTCATAAGACACATCCGTGATATAGGGAGCCAGTTTTTCACCAAGTTCCATATATCTACCTAACAAACCCTTATCCATCACAATCGATGGATCGCCTCCAAGGTCTCTGATCCCACTTTCTTTCTGTGGTGCAAGTTCAGAAAGCCTGGTAGCCAGTCTTTCACGATCTGCAATATCTGCCATCTGGACTTCGTCCCGTGCAACTTTATCGATATATGCATACCCGATTCCACGTTTGGTTGTTCCGATCTTTTCACTGCGTGCTGATTCGCGAAGGCCGTCGAGTTCTATATGATACGGCATGATGATACTTGTTTTTGCATCTATTCCAAGTTTTTCGGGTCCGACCTTGGTGCCGCTTTTTGCAAGCATATCGATCTCGCCAACCAGCACCTCAGGATTAAGAACTGTACCCGGACCTATCAGGACCCTTGCATCAAGAAGAACACCCGATGGTATCAGGTGAAGTTTGTAGACATCATCTCCCACTGTTACAGTGTGACCTGCATTATCGCCACCCTGAAAACGAACTACAAGATCATAGTCATTTGAGATCAGGTCAACAATTTTCCCCTTGCCCTCGTCACCGAACTGCGCGCCTGTTAGAATCGTGAACATAGAGTGGTGATTGTGTCTGCAGACATAATAATGTTTTGATTGCGGATAGCGTTTTCCATGTTCATAGTATTACTCATCGAACAGGATTATACGTGTACCCTCATCGAAACCCCCCACAGTTCCGGATTCACGGTAACACCGGAGAGCACGCGCCCATCCCATGTCGACCAGGGTATCAATCAGTTTTTCTGCAATGTTCTGGGTCACATTGAATTCGGATTCAAGTAAGCTAATTGAATCAAAACGTTTGATGGAAAACATGCATGAAGAAGATCTTTTATCTGATGTGCAGGTTTCGTACCGTTCACACCGATCTACACGACCGCTATTTTTGAAATGAATAGAAAGACCGTGCCATGAATATACGTTCTGTTTGCCTTGAATGCCGTAAAGGTTTGCCTTGGTCTTCTCAACAAATGGACACATGGTTTTGCCAGAATTCGCTAACAATGCCGGATCAGATCATCAGGATCAAAACGACCACTTTCATGACCAAACAGGAGTTTATTTATTGTCATCCCCATATATATAATGTTCAAGTTCAGAACGTCTGGAATTATAATCAGGGACCCTCACGGTCTGGATAAGATGAACAAAAATATAGCCGATTACCAGCAAGGATATCACATTAATAACTGGCATGACCTGCTCAAAGATGACATTAAAATCCGATATGCCAATTGCGATGTTCATTACCTGTATGAAAAATACAATTATAGAGCCATCAATAATAAACAGGTTAGTTCGTTTAAAGACATCATACCGCAAAAACATACTTGCGCGCATTTTATCAGGATTTTCGTTCTTTATTGTATTGCGCATCTTAATAGCAGTCGACAACAGTGCAGTAGAGAGAACTGCCATGCATACAAAAATTACTTGATTTATCATGAGTTTTCATCCCATTTACCCTATTTTCAAGCTAGGTGACTTGTAAATCCGAATCGACCATCTGAATCTGCAAACCTTTTTGATTGGTAACATATGTAATTACATTAAAGTAATAAATAGTAATAATAATTTAATATTTGTTATGTTCTATCTTTTATGGATATAACAAGTTTGTCTTGTTCAGTATACAATCTACCACCTTTTAATCGGGACCATGTGCAATTATTCAATCCCTGCTCACTATTATCGTCGGATAAAATATATAAATGTTTTTGTGCTTTCGAAAGGAAAATACTACAAAAATGTTAATTTTTTCTTTTGAATTATGAATATATCTAAAGATCGATAGGTTCACGATACATATTCTACAAACAGGATTTATGATTGTGGACTGGTAATCCCGTTCTGTACCTGAGTCTCGAAGTATCTGGATTGCTGGTTCTGAGAGCGCCGCCTCGTCCTCTCAGGCATGGGTGGCTTCAGAGCCGCAAAATACATACTCTGAATAGCAAAGGCTATAGAAAAGTTAAGAACCCCATTTTGGAAAACTTGGAGCATCCTGGCGGGTGCATCAGGCATAAATTCCTTTATGTCTATTGAAAATTATCATACATATAGTAGATTATCATGGTTCATAAATGTTATACTAACGTTTGTTTATATAACAGCAGAAAGCTATTTAACATGCAGGAAAATGTTCTGCGGGTGGTAAACGTTGAATCTTAAAGAGGAAATAAGAGCTAAGGCCATGGAAAATGGTTTTCAGCTTTTCGGTGTCTCGTACATAAAGAAAGTAGAGGATGTAGAGTTCCCATCCGGGAGGGGGCTTGTGAAGCCATCTGAAGTAATGCATGACGTGAAATCCCTTATCGTCATGGGGATGGTGATATGGGACGAAGGTATGAACGCTGCAATAAGCACCCCAGGAACCGGTGATTTTAGTGGAGGGGAAGCAGAGTATTACAACTTATACTATGAGACTGTGGAAACACGGGCATGGAGACTGGCCCAGTGGCTATGGGATGAAAAAAGTGTCAAAGCGGTTCCAACACACTCAGTTCATGTAAAAGTAGCGGCTTATCTGGCTGGTCTTGGCTTCATAGGTCATAACACACAGGTAATAACTCCCCAATATGGCCCAAGAGTACGTTGGGTAGCTTTACTGACTACACTTGAACTAACACCTGATCAACCATTCTCAAGGAACTTGTGTGCAGAGCAACCTTTGTGTCAGAAAGAGTCCTTGTGTGTGAAAGCATGCCCTTATGGTGCGATCATCCCTGGTCCGTCACAGGGAGTTCCCCCTGGTGAAAAAGTGATATACGATAAATGTGTGGTATCCCATGAACTTGAAAAAGATATAAACGACAAATGGGAGAAACACATTCGAAGAATAACAGAACGTGGATTTATGGAATGCACCATATGTAATCTTGCTTGCCCATACGGGAAAATTGTAGAAGCGGATATTGTTCCCAGAAAAAGAGGACTTGCTTGAAGGTAAAAACCATTTCCATTGTTTAAAGAGGAGTTATTTTGGCTCTGTAGAAATCCTGATTATCAATGAATTTTGAACCATGACCGCAGATAAACATAGATGAACGCAGATGGCGGTTATTCACATCAGCGTTTATCTGCGTGCATCTGAACCTTTTTCATGTTTTTTCTGGCCCATAATCTGCGTCCTGCCTGTTCAAAAAGATACTGGTGAAAACCTTGCACATCACTGAACCTGAATCCATACAGGATCAAGCACACACGTGTATTTGGTTCCCATATACTCAAACACAACTGTTGGTTCATTGATAGAGATCCAACCTGCAGTCGTGGGTTTGACTGACCATGTCTGCTTTACGGTCTCACCGGCTGCAATCTTCCCGAAAAAGAGATTTGCATCCTTAACTTCCAGATATGTCGGGAAGGTACCTGTAACAGCAAAATTGTCATACGATTGCTGGGCAAAGTTTTTGACCCACACATCAATAGTTGATGATTTACCAACAGCATATTGAGGTGACGGGACGAACCTGACGTACTGTGCAACGGATTCCTTTTGCATTGGAGTTGCGTTGGTAAAATCAATGACATTTTTTGGTTTTGCTCGGGCTTTTTTTTCTTTTTTATCCAGATATAAACCTATCGCACACAGCAAAACTGCACCAATAAACAGGATCGGTGCATTATTAACAATTGGATCAACCGGAGAACTGGGCATTTCGATCTCGATCAGGTCGTCTTCCGATACAATAATCGGTTCGTTGAACGATACTTTTGTAATTGCCCATCCGAGGTCCGTTTCCTGAAGTCTGAAATAAACCTCTTTCTGTGAATGTCCGACCTCTCTTCCCATCGTATTTAATTCAGTAATACTACATACCGCAGTAACCACTGCCAGATTGCCGGTGATGATCTGGTCCTTGAAGGTTATCTCATTGATACTGTTCTGCACAATCCCATTTCTCTTGAATTGAAATTCAATACTTCCGGGGGCTAAAAAGTCCTCACCTATATACATGAGAAAAGCATTATCGTAATCACCATCACTGACCGCGTTTAGGAAATCAGTTACTGTCGTATTGACAGCTTCAGCTGGTTCAGTACCTACACAGCCACTGCTGTAAAGCGAGATAAAAATAACAAATAAAATAACAATAGATGATAGATATCTCATATTTAGCACCTTTAAAGTATTATTATGTAAGAATTACTACTTCACCTTTTGCTTTTATCGTAGATGCACAGGCTGCAAGTTTAGCATTTTCGGTGATTCCGAACAGAAACAAAAATAAGACTTTGCATAGAACAACTTTGTATATATTGCATTATCGTTGGAACACCACACAATATTATTTGCTATGATGCACATTGGTGCAAGTACTAGCAGAATTGATACAATTTTCACTAAATTGTTAAAAAATAAAAATGAACGAATAAGTTTGACTATTACCTATTCTTGACATTCGACGGCGCCAATAAAAGAAAAAAGGATGTTAATTAAAACATCCATCTATGGGTACAGTATAATATTTATATTAACACCATATGACGATGGTGTAATGAGCTCATTTACGACAATAGCACCAAACTCCGGCTTAACCTCAAGCCTAACAGGTTCCCTTGTCGGGAAGTTCATGGCTGTACCGGGTTTG
>JAFGQV010000097.1 GCA_016935475.1 Methanosarcinaceae archaeon | reverse complement strand
TATTAATCCTACTATATTTTTTATTTTCATTTTTTCACCTTATTTTTATGTAGTTTGTCTCTATCAAGTCGTTGAGTATCTGACATTCACAGGTTTGCCTCCATTCATACAATGGAACACCACTGGTAAGTCTGCACCCTTTCAGGTTACGATTATTTCCTTAACACTCCTCAACTCCTACCTCTTATAATCTTTCCGATTTTTACACAGAATCTTTGAATTTTTACACAGGATGTACTTTATACACAAAGCCCCAATCTAGATTAAATTTATAGCTAATCAGGTCTTCTAAAATATTATATTCATATTCCCAAAGGTGATCCTATCAAACCAATCATTCAGCTGGCACTTGACCTTTTAGAGATCGAACGTGCAGTCCAGATCGCAGAAGAAGCCGTTATTGGTGGTATCGACTGGATCGAGGCAGGCACGCCACTTATCAAAAGCGAGGGCATGGATTCCATTCGCAAACTGAAGAAAGCATTTCCGGACCACACCCTGCTTGCAGACATGAAAACCGTGGATACCGGTGCCATGGAGGTGGAGATGGCGGCAAAAGCAGGGGCAGATATTGTAATAATACTTGGCAGTGCAGACGATTCCACGATCACTGACTCTATCCGCTCTGCACACAGGTACGGCGTGAAATTGATGGCTGACCTCATCTCGGAGGGAAATCCAGTCACACGGGCAAAGGAACTGGAAAAGCTCGGAATTGATTATATCAATGTACATGTTGGTATCGACCAGCAGATGGTCGGGATGGACCCGATCGAGATACTCAAGCAGATCGTGCGTGAAGTGAGAATCCCGGTTGCAGTTGCAGGGGGCATTGATGCCGATACCGCCGCACAGGCTGTGATCGCAGGCGCAGATATCGTGATAGTCGGAGGGAACATCACCAGAACCGATAATGTTACAGACGCAGCACGTGCGATCCGAAAAAGCGTGGACTCACCTCCTGCCGCTCCTGCGGAAAAGGCATCACTTGACGAGGAGATCCGAAAACTCCTTATGGACGTCTCAACACCCAACATATCGGATGCGATTCACAGAAAAGGTGCGATGCGCGGTATCCGTTCCATGGTGCGGGGTAAAAAAATGGTCGGTACGGCTGTGACAGTGCAGACACTTGAAGGTGACTGGGCAAAGACCGTGGAGGCGATCGATGTCGCAAAGCCGGGTGACGTGATCGTGATATACAATGGCAGCAGGCACGTTGCGCCATGGGGCGGGCTGGCGACGCTCAGCTGCCTGAATAAGGGCGTAGCAGGTGTTGTGGTCGATGGCGCTGTACGGGACATCGATGAGATCAGGGAGCTGGAATTGCCAGTTTTTGCATCAACTTATGTACCCAATGCAGGTGAGCCCAAGGGTTTTGGCGAGATCAATGCGGAGATCGTTTGCGGTAACCAGCCTGTGAGACCGGGCGACTATATCGTTGGTGATGACAACGGTGTGGTGGTGATCCCAAAGGAGCGAGCCTACGAGATTGCCCGCCGGGCAAAAGAGGTCGAAAAGACCGAAAAACGCCTTTATGACGAGATCCGAAGGGGGGGCACATTATCGGAGATTATGCAACTTAAGAAATGGGAGAAGCGCTGAATGATAGACCTTCTGAAGGTGCTTGTATGCCTGCCTTTCCTGCTGTATTCATGCTATTCTGACATAAAGACACGGCGTGTCTCAAATAAGGTCTGGCCTGTGATGCTTGCGGCAGGTTCGGTTTTTATTATCCATGACCTCCTGACCTATGGCACTTCCCATCTTATCCGCATGTTTCTCTCGTTCATATTCATCTTTGTGTTCGTGTACCTCCTGTTCCAGTTGAACGCATTCGGGGGCGCTGACGCCAAGGTCCTGATGGTTATCTCCATCATTATCCCCACATTCCCGGTTCTCCATGTTCTTGATTATGATCTGCCCCTGCATACCATACCACCGATCAACCTCTTCACATTCAGCGTGTTCGGGAATGCGGTGATACTGACCGTCATCGTACCCTTCGGTCTTTTCCTGTATAACCTGACCCAGGTGCCCCTTCGCGAGATGCTCAGGAAACCGTGGTATCTGTTTCTCGGGTACAAATGTCCGGTATCAAGTTTAAGGGATGGGCATATACGGCTGATGGAAATCTATGAAAAAATAGGTAGCAACGTAGTCTCACGATTTACCAGGGGTGGCACCCTGATCGATGAAGCTGTCATTCAGGAACTTGAAGAGTATGTGGACAAAGGTCTTATTGACGAGAAGGTCTGGGTAACGCCGGGACTACCTTTCATGATTCCTATAACGGCTGGTTTTATCACTGCAGTGGTCTTCGGGGATATGATATTCTACATGACGCTGAAGTATCTCATGATGTGACGGGAAGTACGAAAGAGGTAAACTAAGGTAAACCTTAATACTCAGCAATGTGTATTATTCTGTGGGGGTGCTAGTATTGACCGACGAGTCAAAAAAGCAAAAGAATGATACGAAGGAGAAGACCGCCAAGGTTGAACCTATAAGGGTCGGTGATTTTCGGGGCAAGAAAAAAAGACATCTTCTGGATACCTGTGAGTAGGATACAATGAAATTCGTTATTGCCTACATCACAAACCCAACAATTAAAGAGGCGCAAAAGATTGCCAGACACCTGCTTGAAAAGCGGCTGATAGCCTGTGCCAACATCTTTCCCATCAGCAGTCTTTACTGGTGGGAAGGCGAAATCGCTGAAGGTAATGAATTTGTCTTACTGGCAAAAACAAGCGATTTCAACTTCGAAAAAGTAATGGATGAGGTTGAGAAGATCCATTCCTATGATATTCCCACCATCATAAGTATCCCTGTGAGTTCAAACAGTAAATACTTCGATTGGTTGATGGGCGAGATTGAATGACAGTACTGCTTCAGGACCATTTCGTTGCCACTTAGGTCCTTACATCTACCATCATAGCTGCACGCACCAGCCTAATCTCATCATACGAATATCCCTCCCCCAGTTTTTCTTTGATGGGTGACAGGAATTCATCTCCAACCTCAGTTATCACATTCTGGATGGACTGCTTTTTTTCAGGTTTGACCAGTTCATCGATGGATCTGATCTTACCCGCCATTACTAGTTTTTCGATATGGCTGGCAATCGTGCTGATTGCCATATTCCTTATTTCCGCGATCTCCCCGATCATCAGATCCTGCTGGTAAAGATCAAGCGTTTTCAGTAACGTTGCAGACATTTCAGGAGTTATTTCAGTTCTAACCTTTGAACTTGTTATTTTTGGAATAACAGGTGAACTGGTCTTTGCTACATTATTGGATTTTGGCGGCACTGCATGTTTTTCGCAGTGTTCCGCGATCTCTTTGAGAAATATATCCCCATATTTTTTCGATTTATGTTCTCCAACCCCTGTTATCTGCAAAAGATCATCACGGGTTTTGGGAAGTTTTGCAGCCATCTGCCGCAGGCTCGTATCTGCAAAAACAATATAAGGTGGAATATTTTCTTTTTCAGCGATCGTTTTCCTGAGTTTCTTTAATCTCTCAAGCATGTCAGGATACCTGGTAGCAGTGGTATCCTGTTCGCGTGTTATTTGCACGTCACACACAACGTCACCCGCAGGTTTTGTCAATCGGACCGTTTCACTTCCAGCCAGCAGACCCCTGCTCTTCTGGTTCAATTTCAGTAGCGGATACCTGGCACCTTCAACGGTCAGCAGGTCAAGTGATTCCATCTCCCGTGAAATGAACTGCCACTGTCCTCTGGAAAACTCATGTCCGGAACCATAACTTTTCAACAGGTTGTGTTTATTTCCGATTATTTTTTTGG
>JAFGQV010000096.1 GCA_016935475.1 Methanosarcinaceae archaeon | reverse complement strand
TGCTCGTAAAGTGTTTTTCCTTCATCGTCTTTGTACATCCCCAGGTCCATTGCGGAACAGCCTGACATCACAACGATGTAGTTTCGTTTAAGCATCTCTTCTGCTACAGTGTACAGGTCTCTGGTGCCATCGGGATAGTTCGAGCAACCCACCATTGCAACCACACCCGGAGTGGTACCGAGCACGAGGTTGACACCCTCTTCCCGTATTTCTGGATCGCTTATCTGACCCCTACCTGCACGCATCATTCCTTTTTCTTCACGTATGACCTTCTGTGATGCTTTCTCGATAACGTTCAATATTGGGATCCCTTTCGGACAGGCCTGTTCGCATCTGCCGCATGCGATACATTTGTCATGCAATCTCTCAAATGGGGTCAGATCTCCCTCTGATGCTGCTTTCATTGCTTCGCTGATAGGAAGGTTGGTGGGACAGTCAAGTTCACAGGCAAGGCAGTGAACACATTTTGATGCAAGTTCCTTGAACTCTTCATCGCTTGGAAGAGCAGTTATGCCTTTTTCCTTGCGTGTAGGTGCCATTTTCTGGGCAAGTCGCGGTGCAAGTTCCCCCACCTTCTCAAAGTCAAGGACCAGTGCTCCTGCTTCCTTTCCACTTACAAGGTCTTCCAGGATATCATCCACACTGTCCTTTGAACGGTTTGGCAGGCCGTACATTATTTTATCATTTGTGGTGATCACAGGCATCGAAAGTTTTTGTGCTTCCCTCAGAACATCCGCCCGTACACATTGCTCATCAACAACGATCGCATCCGGTACACCGGAACGTATCATTTTCAGTTCCTTTGCAAGGCTTCCAACTATCTTTGCAGTGGGCTTTCCGCCGCCGTCCATCTGGTAGCGGGTCATGTCAATGGCAGTACAGCACAATCCACAGAGTTCGATCTTATCAGAAAGGTCGTGTTCTTCCATATAATCGATGATATATGTCACAGCCGCAACATTATGCCCAATACAGAGAAGTACGGGTTTTGTGGAATCGATACATCCCATCCCGATCTCTGCAAGAGGTGCCTCGGCATCGGATTTTGGCATACCAAGGCATGATATCTGTGCAACATCCGACACTTCCATGCCCACATGGTCAATCATCGCACCATGCAGTGCCTTTGATTCAAAATCAATTGCTGCGCCTTCCTGACCCACATGGATCGTTGCCAGAAGCTGTGTTAGCTGCTCTTCCACGTAATCCAGAACCGGTTCGAGATCCCCGAGGGTCTCTGGCTTGTATCCGGTCACTGTCTGTGTCACAGGCATTTTAAGATTTGAAGGTCCGCAATCGATTGGATGGTCACGACCGTGTTTTTCGATCAAATGATGGAGCAAGTGTCGTCCGTGCCCGGCATGTGCTGCAGCTCCGGTGATCACACGAAGCAGGAATTCCCGTGCCTGGTGGGCTTTCATGTCGATACCACATGCACCCTCTTTGTTGCCGGTCAGGTCGCATGTACCGAAAGTACAGTAGCAACACTGGTCACACATCGGAGTGTAGACCGGCTCATATCGATTGAGTAATTTATGATCCCAATCTCGGAGGTCCGCGATCCCGGGTTTAGGGGTAGGACCCATCTCCCCCTCCTCTTCCATTTTTTTCTCAATTGCGCCGACAATACTACCAATTGTTATCTGAACGTTTTCCAGTTCTTCGATAGAAAAACTGCCTGTTCTTACCTTGCTCATGCGAGTAATTTCCTCCTGAATCGATCTTGGGTCGGGTTTTTGGAGATGGTTTTACAGCCCTGAATGTAAATATTTTTAAAAGTATTAATGTGTTTGCTGCTAATACATACCGCTAATAGATAAATGTTTGCCAATCTATCATGATTATACTTGATATATATTTGTTGGTCACCAGCATTACTTTCAATTATTCCACATTTTTACATTTGCTGCTCCCATATCAGGCAATTGGTATTTTGAACGATCTGTCATCCAATAGTTCTCGTGATGTCCATTGCTCCTATATCATGACCAAAAATAATCTTCGTTCAACTCTCTGAAACTTCCCTTCCTTTTGTTATTGATATGTACCACTGCCCATCATATCTCGTTTTCTAATCAATTGTGTAATTATTATTTATATTATATAATAGTAACTGAATAATAACAGATGTCCATGTTTAGGTCATCAAAAAATTAAAGATTGGAATCATAAAACAAAAATGATCAAATACCAAAAAAGTTAACGCCGAAAAAACAATTAATTTCGCAATGAAAAAAGACATGGTTTCAAATCCGAATCCTTTAATGGCGTTTGAAATCCGGCAAACTATTGTGAGAGAGTAGCATTTATAATAACCAAATACAATTACTACAACAAGAAAATCTAATTGACATTAAAATCGAGGAGGATTTACATGGTATTGGTCACAAATAAAGAAGTACTGGACGCAGCAAACGATGGCGGATACGCAGTCGGAGCATTTAATATCAACAATATGGAGATCGCACAGGCAATAGTCAGCACGGCATCAGAAATGAATGCGCCTGTTATCCTTGCGGCAAGTCAGGGAGCTATCGAATATGCGGGTATCGAATTTCTTGAAGTGATTGCAAAGACCGCAGCAGCGAATACAGATGTGCCTGTGACCCTGCACCTTGACCATGGTACGGATTTTAATGTGATACTACAGTGCATAAGGCACGGATTCACTTCGGTCATGATAGACGGCTCAAAACTGCCTTTTAAGGAAAATGTTGCACTCACAAAGAAAGTGGTTGATGTGGCGCATCCCTGCGGACTCTCCGTTGAAGCCGAACTTGGGCGGCTTGTTGGTGTGGAAGACCAGATATCTGTAAGTGAAAGAGATGCCGTTTTCACGGATCCCGATGAGGCAGTGCAGTTTGTTGAGGAGACAGGTGTGGATGCCCTTGCAGTTGCCATCGGGAGCGCACACGGCATTTACAAAGGGGAACCAAAACTGGATTTTGAGAGACTTGAAGTGATCAACAAGAAGATCGACATCCCTCTCGTGCTGCACGGTGCATCCGGAATACCGGAAGATAGCATTGTCAGGGCTGTAGAACTGGGAATAAACAAAATAAATATCGATACCGAACTCAGGCTGGCATTCAGGGATGCGGTAAGGAAGGTAGTGACAGATTCGGATGTATATGACCCCCGGAAGATCTGCGGACCTGCACGTGATGCCATAAAAGAAGTGGTGAGATACAAGATCGGTATTTTCGGAAGTGAAAATAAAGCCTGAACCAGGAAAATCCTTCCCGGGTAGGATCTATTTGAGTACATAATATTAGTATATACAACTAAAAACAGTGATAAAAATGAACAATGAGTTTATCAGGTACCATGCTGATTCCAACACCTACGTTGTCGAGAAAAAGGCATTTTTTGAGGATAGTGTGGCAGTTGACGGCAACATGATCGTTGGCGCTGGTGCGAATTTCTGGAAAAGCCTGAAAGTCAGCGGTTCGCTTGAACTTGGCAAGGGTTCCTTTGTCAAATATAACATAGAGGCTGGCAGCGCTATTATCGGTCCAAGGTCAGAGATCGGTGGCAGCATCGAAGTGTATAGCAATTTGACACTCCTTGACGATGTAAAGGTCGCAAAGTCTGCGACCTGTGGAGGGGAAATGACCGTACGCCCCGGATGTTCCATCGGGTTTGCAAAAGCAGACAACACGCTGGAGCTGGTGGGAAAGGTGGATATCAAAGAAATAGAGTCCGGAACAAAGGTGATCGTGCGCTCTGAATAAGGCGTACATGAATATTCTACAAAATATCCTGCACTATCCTTTTTTTTCTTCAGCCAGCAGTTTTAACAGACTGTTCCGCAGAGCGTTTGCCTCCGCACCTGTACGGTCGCGTGGGCGAGGAAGTTCGACCCTGACGATCTTTTTTATCTTTCCTGGCCGGGATGTCATGACCACGATCCTGTCCGAAAGGAACACTGCCTCATCCACACTGTGGGTCACGAACAGGACTGTAACGTGCTTTTTCTCCCATATCTCCAGAAGTTCGTGCTGAAGAGCGTTTCTGGTCTGTGCGTCCAGTGCCCCGAAGGGTTCGTCCATGAGAAGGAC
>JAFGQV010000095.1 GCA_016935475.1 Methanosarcinaceae archaeon | reverse complement strand
GCCTTTAGAAGCACACCGTCGATAGTTATACTGCAAACTGTTGCAATCCCCACCTTTCCGTTACCGATCACCAGACCCCCTATCTTGTCGCCTTCATGCATTATTTTTAGATACGGGCTCAGAGACAAACCACCCATAACAGCCATCTTGAAAATCCGGAGCACATCATTGAAATCTTTGCTATCGATAATCGATACATTGACTATAACGTCACCTTTCTTTGATTTGGGGTTAAATGTTGTCCTGAACATTAAATCATCGATCTTGGACGATGTGAACTTGATACGATTTTCTTCTTTAAGCACCATATATATGCCTCTGATCTTTTTTCCGTGTATGAAGTATTTCAGTAATTACAGGCTCATGCTCACGATAAAATAATTATTTTCATCTGATATTGACAAAAAGCCATTTAGTATTCAATTAGCAACTTATAAACTGCAATCAGATTTGATTTCATGAGAACTTCATGAGTACCATTGCTTTTATAATTAGTGGCTACATATTTTTATAACTTTTTTGCTTTGAATTTCTCCCAAAATAATGACAGATGGAAACATAAGAACATAATGTTGGGATAAATTAAACAGTATTGCGATATCTTTTAATACTAATTAGAAGGTATAACTTTTCCTTATAGTAGTTGTATAAATTTGTGTCTGCTCCACTTCGCCGGACTAATTGGATAACGTTCAAGCTTCAAAGTAAATCCTGACGAAGGGAGAACTTAGTCAACCTGATCAAAAAGATATTGGAGATTTAATAACTATGAAATCCACTGAAATCGTAATCATAGGTCTTGGTGTGGGCGGTTTTATTGCCGCAAAGACCGCAAAGAAAGTGAATCCTGACGCACAGATAACAATCATCGATGAGAAAGAGTATGATATGTTTTCGGCTTGCGGACTACCTTTTGCAATGGAAGGTATTGTCGGTGATTTTGAAGAACTCAAGCACAGCCTGCCGATAGAGAAAATGAACATGGTCAAACTTTTGAACCACAAAGTGACGTCAATTGACCCTGAAAACAAATCGGTAACTGCTGTTGATAAAGATTCCAACGAAACAAAAACGATCCAATACGACTCGGTGATAATCGCTACAGGCGCCTCTCCTTTCGTACCTCCCGTACCGGGTGCCCGTGAACTTCTGGACAAGGGCGTCTTTGTTGTAAGCGACCCCGAAAATTCAAAGAAGGTTGTTGATTACTCAAAAGGCATATCTCACGCAGTAGTGGTAGGTGCCGGTGCAATTGGTCTTGAGGTCGGGGCCGCGATCAAAGCAAACAACATTGATGTGACGCTGGTTGAAATGCTGCCACATTCCTTCCCGAAATCAATTGATCCTGATATTGCAAGGATCCTTGAAAAAGGTCTTAAGAAAAGTGGTATGAAACTCATGATGGGCGCCTCATTGGAGAAGATCTCTGGTGATAATAAAGTCACATCTGTAACCGTAAACGGTGAAAGTCTTCCTGCGGACATAGTGATCATGGCATCCGGTGTTCGCGCCAACTGGGACCTGGCAAAGGATGCTGGATGCAAACTTGGAAACTGGGGTATTATGACCAATGCAAAGATGGAAACAAGTATTCCAGGTATTTATGCAATCGGCGATTGTGTTGAGACCGTAAGTCCAATAAACCATATGCCATGGATGTCACAGGTTTCAACCACCGCCTACCGGCAGGGGATCACGGCAGGAACTAACGCTGCTGGCGGTTATGATACATTTGGGGGGTCCCTCACGACCTTTGTTTCGGTCATTGGCAACATGGAAGTTGCAGCAACCGGTTTCAACCAGTTCTTTTCAAAATCCGCAGGATACGAACTCGTCATTGGAAAAGCAAGCGGTCTCACCAGACCTGAATGGTATCCTGGTGCCAGGGAAATTACAGTCAAGATACTGGCAGATGCAAAAACCGGAAAAATAATAGGTGGTCAGGCAATTGGTGAAGAAGGCGCAGCTGCGCGGGTAAATCTGGTATCTCTCGCGATCAAGGCAGGAATGAATCTGCACGACCTATATAGTACGGAACTTGCATACTGTCCTGCTGTAGCTGAAGCATATGATCCATTGTCAAAAGCATGTGAGTTCGCAATACGCAAGATGAAATAATATAACAGAAATGCGAAATTGGGGACCCGTATAGGGCCCCAATATTTCCGAACGTAACACATACCTAGTATGTACCTGTTATCTGAAAGGTGATTGAATGGATGAATGGCGAGTGATCGATTTTGGGAAGGTTGACATCAGGTACATGATGGCAATGAACGAATCCATCCTGAAGAACGATGAGGGGAACACACTGATATTCTGGGACCCCTCCAAATCCATTATCCTTGGATATTTCCAGAAAGCAGGTGTAGAACTGAACCTTGAACGATGCAAGGATTACACGATCGTCCGGCGCATAAGCGGTGGAGGATTTGCTTTCTCGGATGATCTGGGACGTCAGGTCAATTACGGCGTCATCGGTACGATAGACGATAAACTGTTCCCGCTTGATGTCACGGATTCATACCACCAGATATGCGGTATTCTAATAGATACACTGCACGAGTATGGCTTGAATGCTGATTTTAGACCTATCAACGATGTCATTGTTGACGGCAGGAAGATCTCAGGCAATGCACAGACAAGATGGGAAGGCAAAGTTCTGCAGCATGGCACACTACTTCTGGATTTTGATATCAAGGAAATGCTTCGCATCTCAAATGTGCCGATTGAAAAGATCAGCGATAAACAGGTTGCTTCTATCGAAGAAGGAATGACATGGATGGATAAAGAACTCCCTGAGAAAGTGGGTATGGACGAGGTCAGAGGAGTGATCCGGCAAAAATTTGAGGAACGTTTTGGTGTAAAACTGGTGGATTCAAGACCCAGCGAAGTTGAAGAACAGACAGCACAGGAACTTTTGCCCAAATATAGATCTGATAAATGGAACTACAGGTTATAAAAAATGCAGTCTTTGCAGGAACAAAACTCACTGCAAAGACCCATCACAAATAATTAAAAACAATTTCACGCTCTTGATGCAAGATCTTCCTCAAACCATGGTTTAACTGCATCACCATGAATGAGCTTTTCAAGGTCTTTATCCAGGTTGGACGGTTCGATCAAAACCAACCAGCCATCTTCATACGGCTCTTCTACCAGTAGTTCAAGGTCGTCTTCAATGTCTTCATTTACCTCGATGATCGTACCGCTAACAGGCATTGTAAGCCCACCTACCCATTTTGCAGATTCCATTGACCCGAATGCCTCACCAGCTTCGAACTCATCGTCTTCCGACGGCAGGTCAATAAATTCGATCGATCCTGCAGCAACGACACCGTAGGCATTCATTCCTACCCTGACGTTCCCGTCATCCTCCACCTTTGCCCATATGTGGTCCTTGGTATAATACATTTCAACAGGTAGTTCGTATCCTTCTATTTCCATTGGTTATTTCCTCCTAAAAAGTCATCATCCAGATCATTCGTATCCTGCGTAACGCTCCCTCTCTTTTGCGATCAGGCCCCCGTAATATGCAACAGCTTCCCCGGCATCCATCAAGCCGCTGTTCTCATGATCACCTTTTACCCCCACAATATCGATATTATAAGGATCATTATTTATGATATTTGGGTCATCCCACAGGTCATCATTGACGCTTACAACCGTACACTCGAATGGGAGAGATATCTGCGATACAGCCTTAATGGTCTCGTATGCGATCAAAAAGTCACCTTTGTGGACAATATCACCAACTTCCGGAAGGTCGATATGAACTATCCCTTTGGAAAGTGATTGCCCAAGCTCTGTGATACCGACATGTACAATGTCTCCACAGGGCTTGACCCATACATGATTTTTTAAATATAGTCTATCTCCTGGGAAATCAAAATCTTCAACTTTCACGGATTCGCCTCGATCTCTCTTAACTTAACGTTCCTTGTATACGTTTTTCAATTTTTACGGTAATCTTCTCGCCGCATTGTGGCAGGCATGCGCCATGTTGTGTAGGAACTAATTTTATTAAAGGTTTACCAAAGCTTAAAATAAAGGACACACCTGCGACCTTTAACAATTGGTCCTGCCCATCAAATACTCTTATATCCACACTTGATGGGTGCACCATATACGAATTGCCAATTGACATGGAATATTTAAATGGTGGAACATTCTGTTTTGTACCTATCAAACCAAATCTGTTCAGCGCATGTTCGCCTGCCGGAATAAATCCATCAATCAAGAAACCATCAACAGAATAACCACTGACCGGTCCGGAAGTGCTGTGATCCGGGCAGTCTACGAGTGCATACCTGTTATCAGAAAAGACAACTTCACCTGAAAACTCGAAAACATCTGTGTTTTCAGGCTTATTAACACATTTTTCAACGACGCCAACCGGCACATCAAGCACCATGTTGTTGCTCGCCCGCAGATAATCATCCGGTCTTCTCACTTCAACATGCAGGTGAGGTGAATTCCAGAAATAATAGTAACCACTTCTTATGAATGTTCCAAGACCTTCCCCGGCACGAATGCAATCCCCGATATTAACATCAGGTTTGACATGCAGTATCTTTACAAACAGCTCACCACACCGAATTGCTGTTATGTACTCCTTGAAATCACGGTCCTTAAAGGGCGTTGGGGAATCGAATTCCCTGATATCCACAACTGTTCCGTCCACAGGTGAAACTGCCCTGGAACCGAAATCGCCGTAAGCAATGTCCACCGCACTGCCGGTCTCATGTGCTGCAAAGGGACTTTTGAAAAATGAAAAGGCAGCATCATCCGGTGCCATGATCTTTATATCCTTATATGAAGCCGCAACTTTCACACTATTACCTCATAAGAACAACAAAGTTTATCGACCTCATGAATTTCCAATCCCACATCCTTGCACAGCTTATAGGCACTTCGGCTCGGAACTGCGATCCGGTCGATGCCGCAGAGAATTGCACATTCATCGAGCTGCGAACGATACCTTCCTCCGGGACGCACACAGCTCAGGGATAGTGGGATATCGGGCATTTCCTGCCTTGCCCGGATGATCACTTTTGCAACATCTTCCAGTAAAGGACTCGGAGCATCCGCACAGGCAGTGCCCTTTGTGGGAATGAAAACAACGATCACAACAACGTCAGGTTTGTATTTCTTGACCATCTCGATCGCACTGAACTCGCCATCCAGCTTTCCATGATTTAACCCCACGATGATATGAGGTGCGATGGGAATCCCGTTTTCTGTCAGGAACCTGAGTGTACTGTCATAATCATCAACCGTGTTTGGAAGCCCCAGTATACCTGAGATCGTTGCTTCACTTCCAATGCAGTCAACAAGTGCCATGTCAAGCCATGGAGAAAGCCGTTCTGCCTGTTCGTCTGTTACAATACCGGTGTGGGCGCTTATTTTCAGGTGTGTGTCGTCTTTGATCCGGTGAATCTCGTCGGAAATTTCATAGGTGGGAACTGACCCATCGGTTCTGCTGCCACCTGACAGGAGGATCCCACGATGCCCCCTTACAGCAAGATTATGAGCAATGGCACTGAGTTTACCGTGACTTGCATCAAGCATGTGTTTCAAGTAATGTTTTTCACAGTGTTTGCAATTCAGTTCGCACCCGGTACCTGTGACAGAAACCGGAGTGAAGGGGGAGCGATAGAAAACAATGCCGTCTGAAAATGAGTCCAGCCTGACCTCAAAGGATCTGGACATCTCTTTCTTTGTTGTTTTACTTAGGTCCAGCTCCTCTATTTTCTCCAGTGCTCTCTTGCGGATCATATCCACATTTTCCAACCGTCTCCTAATTTCGCTCATCGTTTCTCACCAGTTATCCCGAGTTGTTCCCTGATCATGCCAATTTCTTTGTCAGTGGGTTCACCCGGATAATTGAATATCTCCTTATGGGTCTCAGTGGCATAAGGGCGGTTACAGTCCGGACAACCCGTTGTTTTGAATGCTTCACCGCTTTTTAAAAGGCGATGAATATCTGCCCCTGGAACTCCGAAATCCGCCACTTCGCCGGACATAAAGACCATGTCTGCAAAGGATACGAGGTTCTCACGGATCAGATAGGTACCAAACTGCACAGAACGGTAGTGTTTAATATTCAGGTTTGAAGTTATATTCCGGGTTCCCGGAAGTTGCGTGTACGCAAAAAGAGCAGAGTAAACACCTTCTTCATGCAGTCTGTCTATCAATTCAAGTGCATCCTCAGCACTTTCCCCCATTCCGATGATCAGGTGCGTGCCCACTGCCTGCCTTCCGAATATATAGCTTGCATGCCTGATCCCGTCAAGGTGTGTCTCCCATTCATAGATGCTGTTGGCTTCTTTGCCCTTGATGTAACTGAACAATTTGCTGTTGCATGCATCAAGCGGGATCACCAGTTTATCGACACCCAGATCCTTTAGTGTGGAGTATTTTTCATCATCCAGAGGGAAAACGGATAGAGAGATCGGAATTTGGCTTCGTTCCCTGATGCTTTTGATAAGGTATGTGGTATCCCCCCACATCTGCGGATACATCACAGTCTGTATGCACGCCCGCTTAAGATAACCACGCTCAAATGCAATTCCAAGTCTTCGGACCACTTCATCAAGGTCGGATGGTATGTACATTCCGCGTGCTATTTTCTTCAGGTCGCCACCCCCTCCCGCAGCCTGCGAACAGAAACGGCAGTTTGCCATACAGCGTTTATCAGTGTATATCTGAAGATATGCAGTTGTGGGAGGCGCATCCATCATTACGAGTTCCATTCCAAGTACTCCAAGGGTACCAAGAGATGCGCGAACTTTTTTACAGGATGGTGCAGTTTGCATGAGTATCACATCATAGGATTGGAAAACATCATTTTAGTGTAGCATAAACCCATTCACTGTTATGGGATAAATTTGGGTCGATGCGGTTGGAATCCCCGGGCAGCACCCCGCAGCAGGTTCCAAAATATTCTACTTCATACCCTTTTGAACATGCATGTTCTACAAAATTGTGGGTAGGGATTGCCATATTGAAAACACCACACTCCAGTGCGATCATTTCTATCAGTTCACGATCACGACCGATGGAATGGGCGCATCCAAGAGTTACCGGAACCTCAGGAAACAGTTCTGTCGCCCTGCAGAACACCTCTGCAAAATCAAGAGGATTTGGCTTGATTGCTGACATCGGCGTGCCCGCAATCGGCATGAGCCCGGTTATTATTACTGTGGAAGGGGTGATGTTGCGGATAATTTCGAGTGCACGCAGTTCTCCACGGACACTACCGAAATCAAGTCCCACACAGACATGTGGCAGTACATTGATCCCGGCTTCTGAAATAACCTGAAGGCTTTGCAAATAGTCATTTTCGGTGACCTTTAAGCCGTAAACGCGATTCACAGTTTCAATGTCCCCAACCACATCGAATGCGATGCCATCAAGACCACTGTCTTTCAAAGTACATGCATCCTCAGGTGAAATGAAACCGGTATGGGCTATGAGGATTAGATCGGTTTCCTGTTTGATCCTTTTGATGGATTTTGCGAAATTGACGGTCGGGACTTTTCCCTCCTCATTACATCCACCGGTTATGAGCAATCCTCTGGCACCGTTCTTTGCAAGCTGGAGTGCAACCTCCTCAAGCTTTGCAGGTGATGTGGCAGGTATCAGGCGTGTGAGGAGCCTGCCTTCGCAGTGTTTGCAGCTTAACTGGCAGCGGCTGCCCGTTAAGGATACAGAAGGAAATAGGTTTGATGTGATGAAGAAATTCAGTTTTTTGCCATACTTTTCAAGTGATCGCTGTCTCGCTTTTAGCATCCTTTCGCGGATGGCAGGAGTGAACATTTCAGTGGTCATGCGGGACATGTTCGGAAAACAATGTTTTTTGGTTCAGGATTCAATTGCCTGCATGATGGAAATTGCAAAATCTTCCGGAGCAGTGCCCGGTGCGGTTACTCCTTCGGAGTCATATGCCACCCTCACAGCATGAAGTACGGAATCATACGTGGCAGCGGTTCCTTTTAAGGACGCAATGACCTGTTCGATTGCAGATTCCGGGAACAGGAAGAAATCCCCTGAAAATGAGATGTCTTCGATGGTATTGTCTTTTAACCTGACAAAAGAACGGATAAGACCGCCTTTTGATTTGTGC
>JAFGQV010000094.1 GCA_016935475.1 Methanosarcinaceae archaeon | reverse complement strand
TATCTTTTTAACGAAATACCGTTAAATGATATAGAGTTGAGTATACTGGAACACTGTAACGGACATTTTTCACTCAGCGAGATCACAAAAATTATCTCCGATGAATTTTCCCTTTCACATAATCTGGCTCAAAAATACGTTTACGGAGCATTGATGCTTTTTGAAGGTCGTTATGCAATTAATTGGAAAAAACAAAAAAACGGAACACAGGAGTTTCCGGCTGGTTCCAAAAATCCATTCTCATCTTCCAGGATCTCAGCCGTTTCTGATTGCCCGGATGATATACTTTCCTCCCCACTTTCAGTATTGTGGGAGCTGACCCATGAATGTAATTTAAGATGCAAACATTGTCTTATCAATGCAGGCAAGAGAGAGCAAAATGAATTGTCCCTGGATGAAATAAAAAAGATCATCGATGAATTGGCTGAGTTGAAGGTTTTTACCATCACTTTGGGGGGAGGAGAACCACTGCTCAGAAAAGACTTTCTGGGTATTGTGGACTATGCTTCACAGTTTAATTTCGGGTTAAAGCTATCAACCAATGGGATTCTTGTGGATAATGACCTTCTTGATCGGCTCAAAGATACCAATGTGTTTTCTGTGCAGGTGAGCATAGATGGTTTTGAGCAGACCCACAATGCTTTTCGAGGTAACAAAAAATCGTTTGAAAAAGCAGTTTCAGCCTTGAAGATGTTTTCCGGTGCTGGCTACTGGACAATAATGAGCACTGCGATCACAAGACACAATGTCAATGAGATCGCAAGGCTTGTTGAACTGGCGGTTGAATGCGGTGCATCTTCCTTTAAAGCATCACCTTTTATCCCTGTTGGAAATGGTAAAGAGAACTTCAAGGATCTGGCAATAACGCCATCTGATCTAAAAGATCTTACAAAAATAATGCTGCAGAAAAAAGAAAAATACGAGGGCATTATCGATCTGCAGATAGACGGTCTGTTCCCGTGGTTGTCCGGACCCTGTTCCGGAGGCAGGCAAAATAGCCAATTCGTTTCTTCACAGGTTGGTTGCTCGGCAGGTACATCTGAAGTGGTAATAACTCCCACAGGTGATGTATTGCCATGTCCGTTCCTGACTGATTTTAATGCCGGTAATCTTCGAAATAACAGCTTAAGGGGTATCTGGTATAATTCGGAAATATTTGGTAATTTCCGTAATTTGAAAAGTTACAAGCTGGAAGGGATATGCAGGGATTGTGAGTATGTTCCGCATTATTGCCAGGGGGGTTGTCGAGCAGCCGCGTTTGCATTTTCAGGAAATCTGTTTGCTGCTGATCCGTATTGCTGGAAAGATCGGTGTTGATCATTTTTTCACATCTTCCCAAAGTTTTCTTCATTTTTTGATATTTCAATGTCAACCGGATTCAGTTGAAAATAAGTGCAAGCTCCTGTTCAAGATACGGCTGCATCGAAGAAGTAAACCCATGTCCGGTATCATTGACAGTGTGAATTGATTTTGGCTCTCCCGCCCTTTCAAAGGTTTTCTGTGCAATCGAATATGGTATGATCGAATCATTCAATGAGTGGAGCATAACCACCCTTCTGGGGGATATAAGTCCAATATATATGTCAGGGTCAATGGACCTGTAGAAGCGATATGCCTGATCGTCGGCAACTGAAGCAGTGTCGATGGAGTCCATATCATACCCGCCTGTACTGATGCCGACCACACCTTTTATCGAGGGGTCAATCGCAGTTGCTATGATGGCGAACCTGCCACCATTGCTTGAACCAATGATCGCCATCTTTTCTGCATTGATCCCGGGCTGGTCACGTAGCACATCCACGGCTTTCAATGCATCATACACCATCCTGTACTCTATGGGTTCAGAACCCTGTTTGAACATCTCAAGGTCTTTGTTCGGGTCTATTCCCCCGAGGTTTCGCTGGTCAAGTACAAGAGAGGCGTATCCCATCCCGGATAGTTCGGATGCAAGTCCCTGCTCTTCTTCCTTTGTCACACCTGCCCCCGGAAGGAGTACAATTCCCGCAACTTCTTTGCCGGACTCAGGGATCCTTAAAAGTCCGTTAATATATATGTCCCGGCTTTTAAATGAAACAGTTTTCAGGACATCTGTGCTATCGGGATTTTCCGTAACCTGTATCGAGTATTCAACATCTCCCCGCGGTGGATATGAGAGAATGCCTTCATCTGATACTGACCATTCCTCAGTATCAGTTGAATTGTGCAATATTCCGTAAATGCCTGAAAGTACAAGAAGCAATCCAATGATGAATACAATTCTTCGGGTCTGGTCCCCTGAAGCAACCTGCGATTTGCTGATCTTGCTCTTACGCGGGTTTTTTTTCTTACCCAATGAAACCCCAACCAAAAAAGTTAGTTATGGCCAGAGGCCGAAACTCGCATTTAAAAATATGATGGCAATAGCAGTGAAAACTCCAAACGCAATTACGCTCTTTGGACTTACATGTATAGCCCTTTTATCTGCATCATAATACCGCATGAGGCCCGCGGATGACATAAGTCCACTGCCGCTTGATTTTTGTTTAGCCATGTTTCCTCCGTGTGTATAATGCACCTATATTAATCCTATGATTAATAACTTTGCGGTTAATATTGACGTCCAACCATGAGGCTATCAAATTAGCTTCTAAAACTCCTTTTCTAATTTGACAACATATTTTTAAAAATACTTCCCAAATGAGTTTCTGTTTTC
>JAFGQV010000093.1 GCA_016935475.1 Methanosarcinaceae archaeon | reverse complement strand
CCGCCCCCCCCCAAAAAAAAAACGTAACGAGGTTACTGAAAAAAAGAATAGGTTTTTAAGTCAAAAATCTAATTTGATGGCCTCTATAGAGAAAGTCACCTTTTCCCGATAGACCGCGCTCCCAGCAAAAGCCCGCCCAGAAAACCGAATACTCCAAGAGCAGGCAGGTACCCGTCACCCTTCATGACAATGTATGTTGAAGCAATTATGATCACGGACAGGAAAAGGTTCTTCGAGAACTCGCCCATGATGCCGTACATTTTCATGGCATTGGTTTTTGCCTCTTTCCTGTCATGACCGAACCCGCGAATGGTCTCAATGACATCTGTGACACCTTCTGGATAGTCTTTCAGTATCTCAAGGTACCGGTCTCCTTCAAGCTGTATCCCTTCCGCAGCTTTCTTGAGGGAGTAACGGTCAGTGATCGCCTGGGATGTGATGGGTCTGGCAACGTCAAGGAGGTTAAAGTCAGGGTCAAGGTCAAAACATACGGATTCTATCAGCACGAGCGCCCTTTCAAGGGTTGAGAACTCACTGGGAAGTGACAGGTTGTACTTGAGGGCAAGTTTGGCGTAGTTGTCACTCTGCCTCTCTCCTGCCCCGTACTTCTGTTCCGCTATCAGGGTGTCCATGTCACGCCTGAACCTGCCGATGTCGATGTCCTCCTTTCTCGTCTTCCCGACCTTCAAAAAGGCATCCGTCGCAAGGTCAACGTTCTGCTTGTAGACACCATAGAACAGGTTCAGCATATCGCGTTTCAGTTCACTGTCAAGCTTCCCCATAGCCCCAAAGTCAATGAACGCGATCTTTCCGTCCTTAACAACGATGTTCCCGCCATGGGGGTCGCCGTGATAGAAACCATCAATGTATACCTGCTTGAGAAAACTGGCAGCGATCAGTTTTGCGTAGTTCTTTCTCTCTTCCGGGTCAGCATCCGCAAGGTCCTTGACCTGTGTCCCTTCAATGAAACCCATGACAAGGATGTACTCCCTGCTGTAGTCTTTGTATACGCGGGGAACAATGACGTTCTCATCGTCCTTCAGGTTGTCATGGAACCTCATCATGTTCCGTGCTTCGATCCTGTAGTCCAGTTCGCTGGTGAGCATTTCCCGGAACTCTCTCAGGAACGCATCGATATCGAAGTTACTGCCAAGCCCCATGACCTTTACGATGATGGGTTTCATGTCTTCGATAATGGCAAGGTCAAGGTTGATGGTGTCAATGAGATTTGGTCTGGATATCTTCACAGCAACCTTCTGTCCGTTCAGGACACCCCTGTACACCTGTCCGATGGATGCGCTTGCAATTGGTTCGGTGTCAAATTCATCGAAGATGTCCATGATGTCCTGCGAACCGTAATTGATACCTGATGTATCGTTCCTGTTCCCGGGAGAGGAACACTCGCACTCATTCTCGAAGGATTCCCGCATCCTGTCAAATTCCAGAGGCTGGACCCTATCCTGCAGTTTTTCAAGTTCCATCACGTAGGTAGCTGGAACGAGGTCCGGGCGCTTGCTCATCATCTGTCCGAGCTTTATGAAACTCGGTCCGAGTTCCTCAAAGGCGCTTCGGAGTTTTTCAGCATTGCCGCGGTTCTCCATGTCAAGGCTGCAGGTGCATTTGCCGTTGGAGATATAGTTCCTGTGTATGTCCTTATACAGCAGGGAAAAAAGGTTGTACTTCAAGAACACCCTGAAGATGGTGAGGTATCTACGCGACTTGTTGAACATCAACAACATATTGCCACTTTCAATAGATAAATTGCGTGGTTTTCTATTTTTATAAAAAGTTAACGATTTCAAGAAATATCAGATCACATTGAAATACAGCAGCACAGCAAGAACTATCAGTACGACACCTGTCACGAACCTGATCTCTGAACGTCTTTTCTCCTTGAATTCCATTACGGTCTCAGGGCTTAGCCCGAATGCCAGAAGTACACCGAGGACGATCACCGGTAGCACGACCCCCAGATTGTAGATAAGCAGGTACATAGCTCCCTCCAGCAGGTCTGTCCTTGTGACCAGCAGGTCCAGAATGGAAAGGTAGATGGCACCCACACAGGGAGCCTTGACGAGCGAGAAGATCCCTCCTGCAAAGAACGACAGCAACAGTGTGTTCTTCCCGTGCATCTGGCTCATGAAGGTAACCAGTGAACCCGGGGTCTTGAAGGTTGATACTGAATGTTTTCGAAGACTGTATGCATCATAGATGTGCCAGACCCCAAGAAGCCCTATCAATACCGACATGAACAAAATGATGGAGCCCTTTGTTGCAGGAATGAAACTGACAGTTTTCAAAAAACCGATACCTGCAATCATATATGTGGTGAATATCCCGGCACAGAATCCCCCAACGATCACAAGCATTTCCCTCCGGTTCCCGCTGGAGGATACAGTAACCGATGCAAGAAAAGCCATCACAGCAAGGAGACACGGATTGAAACCCGCAAGTAGACCTGCAACAAGGACAATGAAAGGTGAGAGTTCGTAGGGAGCAGCAGCATCTGAGGATAAAACAACATCTTTAACCTGAATTGGGGGTGCCTTCTCAATGCCTTCAACCAGCAAATACTCAAGTAATGTGGGATCACCCCCGTAGTCAGAATACTTTATGACTATGCTCTTGTTGATAACGATCGCAGGAACGGTATACACACCGTATTCCTTCATAACACGGTAGGAAGTTGTTATTTCATACTCTGAGTAATTGATGTTATCATATCTCAAAACCACAGCTTCAATAATTGGGTATGATTGCTGGCATTTCAAACATCCATCCTCATAGAAGTACTCGACCTGGACTTCCTCTGGCTGGGCTGACGATGTAGGAACTGTTATGCAAAGAAAAAGCAGAAAAACGATCAAAAGAAGTGTATGTTCAGTGGCATGGGGTCGAGGAACATGTCGTTTTTTCATATTTAGCCTCTGAAACCGTCTTTTTTGATACGTCCAGCAGATCGCCCGTATCTGCCGAGACATAGCCCTCCACAACGTACAGGTCCTTTATGGACGAACATGCACATGGACGTTCCATGATCTCGACTTTCCAGGTATTATTACCTCCCTGCAAAATGCTGCCATTGATGTCGTACAGGGTATCCTGAATAAGAGTGGTCTTCACCACCCTCCAGTCAGGATACTTATAATTAATTGATATAAAGGTGGCTACACCTGAGTCATTTACCACGATTTCCACGGCATGCGAGCCGCTGATATTTAGATTAAGTTCGGAGTTATCCTCTTGCTGGAAAAAGGAATTTGCATAAAATAAACCTATAGCCCCAAGATTGACTATGATAACTACCGCCCCCAGTAGAAACAAACCGCCTCGTTGCATACTCATAGTATAATAGCCCCACTATTATAAACAAGTTATATCGTCTATATTAGAAATCTAATTACTTATATTATAATCTTTCCAAAACATAATGCGGCATAAAAATATGCCTTATAGATGCATAATTAGAACCCGGATACTCGATTTATCAGGCATCTATAAGTAATAATAGATTTTGATAACTGATAGGTTAATACTAAAGGACGTGTAGAATATGCTGTACAGGGAGATACAGAAAAACGGGGACAGACTCTCGACACTGGGTTTCGGGTGCATGCGGCTGCCGGAGACGGACGGGAAGATCGATGAGGAACGTGCAACACGACAGCTTCGCCATGCCATCGACCAGGGAGTGAACTACGTTGATACTGCCTATGTATATCACATGGGACAAAGCGAGCCTTTCCTTGGACGTGCCCTGTCCGACGGATACCGTGAAAAGGTCAGGCTGGCTACAAAACTTCCCACATGGTTCGTGGAGAAGCGAGAAGATATGGACCGCTTTCTGGCAGAGCAGCTTAATAAATTGCAGACCGACCATATTGATTATTATCTTGTTCACGGGCTTGAACGGTCAAGCTGGGACAAGATGCGCGAACTTGGTGTTCTTTCGTTTCTGGACTCTGCCCTTGCGGAGGGGAAGATACGGTACGCTGGCTTCTCTTTCCACGGTGACAGGGATACATTCAGGGAGATCGTTGATGCGTATGACTGGGCGATGTGCCTGATCCAGTATAATTATCTGGATAAAGAGAACCAGGCAGGCACTGAAGGACTCAGGTATGCGGCAGGGAAAGGTCTTGGCGTGATGATCATGGAACCGCTCAGGGGCGGAAACCTCGTCAGGGTGGTCCCGCCTGAAGTACAGGCAATCTGGGACAAGGCACCTGTGAAGCGGACACCTGCCGAATGGGGGCTTCGCTGGGTCTGGGACCACCCCGAGGTCACTGTTGTTCTTTCAGGCATGAATGATGAAGCAAATATAGAAGAGAACATCAGGATTGCCTCTACTGCAAAAGCAGGCTCATTGACCGCAGAAGAGCGTGATATCGTTGCTGAGGTGGCAGGAACCTACCGCAGGATAATGAAAGTCCCCTGTACCGGATGTCGCTATTGCATGCCCTGCCCGTACGGTGTGGATATCCCAAATTGTTTTGAGCTGTATAACAACCTGTTCTTATCTGGTGATACCCAAATGGTACGGATGTTCTATGCCGGACAGCTTGGTGGCGTCATGGGTGAGAAGGCAAATGCATCTCTCTGTCAGGAATGTGGTAAGTGCGTGGAGGTCTGCCCCCAGCATATTGCAATACCTGAGGAACTGAAGCATGTGGCGGAGGAGCTGGAAGGAGAGGGATTCCCTGAGACCGTCGAGATGTTCAAACAGTTCTTCAAACCGCCGGGCACATAGAAGGACCGAACAACTCTAAAATCAATCCTGAAAACAGTTCCTTCAGGATTTTAGAAAGATACGTCAGATATCCTATCCGGTAAAATCCTACACTGTAAGACCCATTTTCTCAAAATACCTCTGGTGGTACTCTTCCGCAGGATAGAATTCCGATGCAGGGACTATCTCAGTCACGATCTTTTTCTTGAATTTCCCTGATCCCTCTAGTTCCTTCTTTGAATCCAATGCTACTGTCTTCTGTTCTTCGTCATGATAGAATATAACAGACCTGTACTGCGAACCTTTATCAGGTCCCTGTCTGTCCCGGGTTGTGGGGTCATGGATATTCCAGAATACATCAAGCAGTTCTTCATACGATATCCTGGAGGGATCATAGAGCACTTCTATTGATTCCGCATGACCGGTCTTTCCGGTTGACACATCAGGATAAGTGGGATTTTCCAGATTCCCGCCTGTATAACCAACCCTTGTGGATGTTACACCCTTTACCTGACGAAACGCCGCTTCAACACCCCAGAAGCAGCCTGCTGCAAATGTGGCTTTTTCCATTCCCAAGTCCTCCTTTGTAATTCCCATCAAGAAGAATATACCTGTAGGTTTAAAATGATGTTGTACTAGTGTCATGTCACACTTCAATCGTCGGATAAAGACGTTTCAATTTAACTCTTGCATCAGATGTTGTAAATTGCCAATTTATTTTT
>JAFGQV010000092.1 GCA_016935475.1 Methanosarcinaceae archaeon | reverse complement strand
TATGTATTTAATACATCTTAAATACAAAGAATGATTTTTTATAAACAGTATTAAAATTAACTACTTGTGTCATGAAGTGTCATTTTACATAAAAATAAAAACACACACATGTATCCCCAGAAACAAAGGAACAAGATACCTGAACCTTGGTTTGCGGGTCTTGTGCCTGAAAAGCTGCATCCCTGCCCATGCTCCTGCGGGTGCAAAGAATGCTATTAAAAGCAGCTTTTTTTCAGGAATGCGCCATGAATGTTTTTTTGCTTTTAGTTTATCCAGGCCGTAGATCAAAAAGGAAGCTACGTTTATGGCAACAAAAAAATAAAACGCAATATTGTATGGCAGATATGTACCCATCAAAAGACCTTCAACTATGGTTTATATAACATTATAAACTCCCTGCCAGGACGCAGGTCGAACTGCATTGATTCATACCGCTCTCCCAGCGAATATGCAAGGTCTTCGGAACGGGATTTCGGAACAATTACAACATCGGCACTGGAATGCAAGGGAACCGTACCCGAATAACTGCGGTGCTTGTAATCCCGGAGATACCACGGCAGGGGCCAGTAAAGGTTCTCAGGGTCAGCAACAAGGATCTCCACCCTGTTCCTTCCACCGTCCAGTTCTTCGATCTTATCCATAACCTCGAAGATGTCAGGGGATGCCTGGGTATACACCAGCAGCTCGTCAGGGTCAGTGCTCTTGTAGAAGTTCACGGACATGGACTGGTACGCAGAAAAGCTCACAGACAGTACCAGTATTCCCACAACCAGAGCCTCGACATGCTTTGGTTTGAACTTAAGGGTCGGAAGTATCTCCGATATATACGTGCCAGCAAGGATCCCGAATGGCAGGACGATATGCACGACCAGCCACGGAACCTTCTCCTGAAGGTAGGAGTATGTCAGGAGGCTTGCTGCTGCCCAGTAGGCGATGAAGATCAGGAATGGGTTCTTTTCCCTGATATAGTGTACTGCCCCTGCCACACCAAAGATCAGGATCGTACTCTCGTACATCCCGAGTATTGGCAGGTAAAAATACCACGGTCCGCCGATGCGTTCTATCCTGTGCATCTCTGACCAGTGGCTGAACGCGGATTCCACCACCGAGAACATGCTTTCCTGATTATTGAAAAAACTGGTGTAAAGTAGCGTGAATATGCCCACAAAGACCACAAGTGCCAGTATGGTGTCAAGCACCAATTTGCCCACATTCCTTTTCCCGTTGTCTATGAACCTTCGGACAACCTGTTGCATCAGACCGCTCTTTTGAACAACTGCCGTATGGTACAGTAAAAGAAGCCCGAGATACCCCGAGAACATTGCGAAAATAATGTATGCATTCTCCTTTGCGGTCATTGCAAGTGCAAGTGAAGCGGAAGCGAGCAATAGATACGGAATTCTGCGCCAGCTTGTGATATTGTCCCGGTAGCGCACAGCTCCCACAACCATCGCAAGAGTGAAAAAGACAATGAACATATCATTCCTGAAAAAGCGTGAATAATAGACCATTGAAGGCGAGAACGCAAGCAGGGCCGCCGAAAAAAGTGCACCCCTCGGTGTCAGTTCTTTCCTTAGCAAAAATATGAGCAGCAATGCGCCAGCACCGAACAATGCAGGCAAAAGGCGTGCCGTGAAGTCACTGATCCCGAGCAAACTGAAGACCGCGGCAGTTGAGTGGAAAAGGAAGGGACCATGGTATGTCGGATCATATTGGTAGATCCCCTCATTTAAGAGTCTCAATGTGAAGAAACCGTGTACACTCTCATCATGGTGGAATACCCGCTCATCCAGATGATAGAGCCTGATAAACAGCGCGAATATCACGATAGCCAGTGCCCATAATCGATGCCTGTTTTTCTCTGTCATGCAACTCAATACCTGTTAAATTGAATAGGTTTATTTAATATATATGAATATGTTGCAACATGGTTAGCGTGAAAATAAAATTATTTGCAAATCTCCGCGAACATGCCGGAAAATCCGAACTAATGGCTTCCGGTGATACCGTTCTGGATGTTCTCAACATGCTCACAGAACAGTTCCCTCCATTAAAAGAAATGATCTTTGAAAAAGAATGCGAGGAACCTGAACTCTGTGGATACATAAATGTGTTTGTAAATGGTAATAGCATACATCATCTGGACGGGCTGTCCACCAGACTTGAAGAAGACGATGAGATTGCTATATTTCCTCCGGTTTCGGGTGGATAGTTATTTTCTTATTAAGCCGATATTTTTTGACAGAATTGAACAGGACTGGTAAAAATGGGCATGATCTTTAAAGAGCGTACAAAGGTGGATGTTGCCAGAAGGATCTTTCTGGATGCGATCCAGCCGATAGAAGACACTGAGAACGTTCCTGTTGAAGAATGTACTGGCAGGGTACTCGCATCCGAAATAATCGCAGAGCGGAATGTCCCACACTATCGCCGTGCTGCAATGGATGGGTATGCAGTGCGTTCTTCAGACACCATTGGTGCATCTCCGACAAATCCGGTAATGCTCCATGTGGAAGATGAGATCACAGAGGGAGCAGGTGTCCGCGTCCACACAGGATCTACAGTGCCGGATGAAGCGGACGCTGTTATTATGATAGAGGATACATCCCTTATCGGTGACATGCTGGAAGTGCGTGCACAGATGCACCCGAACAAGCATGTGGGATGCGTGGGGGAAGATATACTTGAGGGAGAAAGGGTATTGGGCGAAGGACACCTGCTTCGCCCATGTGATGTAGCAGTGATCGCGTCCCTTGGGATTCGATCTATCACGGTGTACCGAAGACCGCTGGTTGCCGTTATACCAACAGGTGAGGAACTGGTACCACGAACTGATGCAGGGATCCCGGCATCCGGGATGGTTCTTGAAACGAACGGTCTCATGGTTGGATTGTATGTTGAAAAATGGGGAGCAAATGCCCGCTACTGCGATATTGTGGTGGACAAGCCTGAACTCATAAAAGAGGCTATCCAATCGAATCTGGATGCCGACATGATAGTGATATGTGGTGGCACATCTGTGGGGCAACGGGATCATGTGCCTGCTGTTGTGGGTTCACTGGGTAAGGTACTTGTACATGGTGTGGGTCTAAGCCCTGGAAAACCCACCGCGCTCGGGATCATCGGGAAAGTGCCTGTTCTATGCCTGCCCGGATATCCTGTTGCAGGACTTGTGGGCTTGTTCGCATTTGGACGTTCTGCCCTCAGGAAAGTTGGGAATATCCCAGAACTGCCAGATACCATTCTCAGGCTGCCTTTAAGCAGCAAGCTCACCTCCAGGATCGGATATGTGACCTATTCACGGGTAATCATCGATAACGATGTTGTCCGACCTTTCATGACATCAGGTTCAGGGATACTGAGTTCAGTTGCAAAGTCCGACGGTCTTGTCATCGTTCCTGAGAATGTGGAAGGCTACGAAGAAGGACAAGAAGTGGATGTTGTTTTGATTGGATGATATTGTATTTTCGAGAGCGCATATAACTAACCTGCTGTTCATCGGGACAGGAGGTTTTTTCGGTGCAATCGCACGATTTTCAGTAGCAGGTACGATTACCTCGCCATTGGACACCCTTTTTGTCAACGTACTTGGAAGTTTTATGCTGGGGGTGCTCATGTACGACACTGAGTATCTGGGGTATGTCAACCCGCGCACCCGCATGGCTGTGGGTGTCGGTTTCTTAGGTTCGTTTACCACGTTCTCCACTTTCGCGGTCCAGTCATACCAGCTCCACGGATATCTTGCGGCAGCAAACATCGCCGCAAATGTCGGTCTTGCAGTTTTTGCAGTGCTGCTTGGACGCGCTGCTGTGATCCATCTATCAACGCGGAGCCGGTAAGGTGTTTTCAATGGGAGGGCTAGAGGATGTTGTACTGGTCGGGATTGGTGGATTTATTGGTGCCATGCTCAGGTTCCTGGTAGCCGGCGTTGTTCCGCGGATAGGGGAAATTCCGGCAGGAACGTTGTTTGTAAACGTTATTGGCAGCATGGTTCTTTCTGTCCTGACCTTTTCCTCACAGCCCCAGTCGGCAGTTTATTTTGTAAATACCGGAATTCTGGGTGCCTTTACCACGTTCTCCACTTTTGGTTATGAAACCTTCAAACTTCTTGAGGATGGAGAGAGCCTGTACTTTATTCTCAATATCACGTTAAATATCCTGCTCTGTCTGCTGGCTGTCGGTGCAGGGCATCTGGCGGTAAACTTAATCTAATGTAAAGGACTATATTTTGGCGGTGGGTACCAGTGAAAGCAGTAATTCTCAGGATATATTTGAGTGAAGATGACACATATAAAGGAAAGTCGGCTCACCGTGCCGTACTTGAATACCTGAAAGATGCCGGTATTGCGGGAGCTACTGTGTTTCATGGTATCGAGGGATACGGTGTGCATAGCAAGATACATACTGCAAGTATCCTGCGGCTCAGCGGGAATCTGCCTGTCATTGTCGAAGTTGTGGACCGGGAGGAAAATATCCGCCCATTGGTCGCAAAACTTCGTGAGATGCTGCCAAAGGAACTTATGACGCTTCAGGATATTGAAATCCTCTCAGGTGAGAAATTTTAAAGGAACGTTCTTTGAGCCTTCGAAAAGACCGGATGCGTGCAGGTTCGGATGATCAGGGGACAGCGGCATCCACAGAAATACTGAAGAGGAACAGGGAAAGTATGCTACGGAGGATGTGCAGTTGGACCGGATTATAGGAATTGAACTCCCCGCCCCACATCTCAAAGGTGATGTATCGATCGAGGAAACCCTCACGCAGCGACGGTCCATACGTTCATATTCCGATAAAGCCCTCTCACTCAATGACGTGTCCCAGCTTCTATGGGCGGCACAGGGCGTAACGTCGGATTATGGGTTTCGGACCGCACCATCAGCAGGTGCCCTTTATCCTTTAGAGATTTATCTTGTTGCCGGCAGGGTCACCGGACTTGAGAGCGGGGTGTACAATTACAGACCGGCAACGCATTCACTGGTGCAGACAATCGGGAGTGACAGGAGAAACGAATTGTACAGAGCAGCACTCTCGCAGTCGCAGGTTAAGGATGCTGCAGTGGACATTGTCATAGCTGCGGACTACTCCCGAATTACGGGAAAATATGGAGATCGCGGTATACGCTATGCATATATGGAAGCCGGGCATGCTGCACAGAACGTGCAATTACAGGGGGTATCCCTCGGGATCGGTACATGTCCTGTAGGTGCATTCGACGATGAAAAAGTAGCAAACATAATGAGTCTGCCAGCTAGCCAGGATGCATTATACATACTATCTGCAGGATATTTTTAAGACTCAATGGTTTGAGCCTAACCAACTACATCCCCTATAGTATTTGCAGTATACGATATCTCCTTCAGGAACGGCTCAAGTTCGACGTTTGAACGTGCGTTTACCAGCAAGATCGCCGAATTACCGCACATATGAGCAATGAACAGTTCATTCCCAATATTGGTCACAGCGTGCCTGACGCCGTATTTACCGATCACCGATGCAGCGGTCTGTATACCGCTGAACAGTGATCCTGCCATTGCACAAAAAGAGTTCCTGTCGATATTAGATGGCAGGTCGGTTGCCATTAACAGACCACTCTTACTTGATATTGCACTGCCAATAACATTGCCATTAGTTCTCAAGCCTTGCAAGCATTTTTCCAGAATATCCATTTTGTACATAAAATCCCCTCAGATTTTATTCTGCTACTAATATATACACTACTAATATACATATTACTAATATATAAACCAATAATATATATTAGATAAATATATTATGCTAGTTTGTGTATATAAACTATTCTACAGTTTCTTAGTGTAACGATTTGGTGTTAATTACGTTCAAACTGCTAAAATTCTTCGTAATAGTTGGCACGTTCTATCAGTCCTTCGAAAAATTCATCCATATATTTCACCTCGACATTTCATATACGCGTCAGAGTTTATTAAAAGAAGCCAAGCGGGGTGAAAGTAATATGAATTACATAAACCGTCTATAAGAAAAGAGAGTAAACAGAGTAGAATTACTAAAGATCGGGAATACCAGTATGTTGAAAGTCCTTCAGAAAATCGATATGCTTAACCCCTCATATCCTGTTCTGCAAATCTTGAAAGATCTGTTTTCAAAGACGTTTGAACTAAAATGTACTTTTTGCTCACCGATGCTGTCTTTATGGCTGCGGTCTCCATTGCCATTATCAGCGATCTGATCGCATCCTGTAGCTTTCCATTTTTCTTCCAGCATTTTTTGATCGATCCATTTGCTATCCTTTTTGTGACATCGTTTCCAAGCACTATGAATGCGGTATTTCCCCTCTTCGTCACTTCGAATTCAGAATCTTTGATCTCGGCAATTATATAATTACCTGCTGAAGCATACAGTCTTCGCTTGCGCATGACCCCATTTTCCATCGATGAAACTTCACCCACAAGCACCCCATCCCGTTGCGTTACCTTGGTCTTATCGTCCCTGACATATATTTTGATCCCGAAATCCCCTGCCTTTTTTTCAAGCTCCCCGTCACTGCTAATGGATCCATTGTAAAGCTCCTTTTCAAGCTTCTCCCTGCTAACTTTATCCCCCTCAAAAGTGATCTCACGCATATCTCCGGTCATGACTGCGTTCTTTGTCCCGATATAAGCAATTACCAATGTCATCTATATTCGGACCATCTAAGTTGAAATGACATATATATTTTTTTCGTGAGTTTAAATAGTTGCTATAACCAGTGTTTTAGATATCTTACTGTTCTCTAAAAAGATGATATCTTCATCTATCTAAAAAAAACATTTTTTCAAGACTGTTTGGTGGGATCGGTCAAGGTTCGCTTTTTCACAGTCCTCTTCCTGAACTTGACGCCCCCAACCAGCTTTACCCCGGGTCTTCTCCTGATAGAATCCACATGGGAAGAATCAAAACTGGCAATTATACTCCTTTTTACTGCCATGTTGACCTGTCCCCCTATCAGTACAAGTGTCTTCAGGACCTGTTCTGCCTGATTGGGGTTGATGTCGTTTTTAAGAGTTATCAGATATGTTTCTAAAGCCATGGTCTATTGTGCCAGTTCCACCCATCGTTTTACATCTTCCCGCTCAAACGTGTAGTCCTTTGGAACTTCGATCTTCCCCGTCTTAATAGCTTGATTGCAGAGATCGTAGAGTTTTTCAGGATCAGCTTCCCTGAGCCTTTCAATAGAATCGATCTCTCCAGCCTTTACCAGTAGTTCGGCGGCTTGCTTATCAATACCCAGGCTACCCAGCTGCGAGGTACTATCGATGAGCTTTGCCATGGAAATGAACTTCTCAGCAGAGGTCCTGCCCACCAGTTCAGCAACAGAATCAGTATCTGATGCCGCCAGGTCTGAAACAGTACTTATTCCTATATCTCGTAGCTTAGTTCCTTTTTCAGGACCGATGCCTTCGATAATTTCAATGTCGTTGTATGCCACCACGAGTTCCACGGACGTTCCTGCCTCGCAATCCGAACCTGCCACCGGACGCTGTTCGATCACTGCTCCAGCTTCTAACTTACTTGCACGTTTGGTGATCCTGCCGATCATCAGTCCGGTTTTACCCAGCACTGTCCTTGCCTCGTTGATATTCATGTTTACAACATCGGGAACATTCAGGGTTTCAACCGCTGCGACCACCAGGTCAACACTATCGCCCTCCATGAGTAGAGTCCCGGGTTCTGGATATTGTTTAAGTACAGTATCAGGCTTTTCACTGCTTGTCTCTTTCACTATGCTCTCGATCTTCAGTTTTGCCGATCGGATCTGCTGTGTTGCACTATCCAGTTTTTTCCCTATGAGGTTCGGCATTTCCACGGTCTCTTTTACCGCTACCATCATGTCCACTGCCGAACCCACAACTATCTGGACACCGGCTTCAATACTCTGGGAAAGTACCGTCCCAGCCTCGGAAATGGAAGATTGCTCAGCAATTGTTCCCACATCAAGCCGGGTGTTCGTAAGGATCTCCTTCGCGCTCTCGATATCCAGACCTACCAGATTTGGCATTTTCACGTAGATGATCCTGGAAATTTCCAGATCGATCATATCGCCGGGTTGTGCCACTGAGTTTGCTGAAGGTATCTGACCGATCACCGTTGTCTGGGGTGCACTGCTATCCTTCTCCTTAACAATGCCCACTTTGAACCCTTTCAGGACGATCAAATTCTCAGCATCGACCCGGAGCATTCCGGTTAGATCAGGGACCTCCTGATACGACGAGAAATCAGGTTCTTTTGAACCCGCCTTTATGGTAAATTCAATAATACTCAAATTTTCAGGTGAAATGATATCATCAGGTTTTGGTAGCTGGAACTGCAGTTTTTCGTCCTTTAATGTGAGATTGGTCTTGAGCTTCACATTCATGGTGTCGATCCTGTAACTGGTCCTTGATTCCGGAACATTGAATTTTTGGACCATCCGGTCAAAAGAATCCGTGAATGACATGGTGAGGTTCTCAGGTGCAATGCTTGGTCTCTCCTCCCCAAGAACAGCGATCGATCGCTTCAATTCTTCGTTTTCATCCAGCAATCTGGCAACCTGTTTTTTTGTCACCTGATTTTCCTGTTGAAGTACACTATTTTCCGTCCTGGCCGTCATGATGGTCTCATTCAGTGCCAATATCTGTGAATCCCTGTTCTGGAGTTCAATTTCGACCTTATCGATGGATGTTCTTATGTCCTCCAAACTGGTTTCATCGATCTCCCTTGAAATTCGAAGGCTCTCTAAGTTCTGTTTCAGATCATCAATAACCATCATATCAACCTACATTACTTCATTCTTTCATCAACTGGACCGAAGGCGGAATTGAGACAAACTTGGCCTTTAAGGTCGAAGCACCTTCTACATCATATCCATAAAGGGATCTATATGAGGCATTTATTGGTGCTGCACGGAGCACAGGCCTGTATCCCCGGACCTTTCCCTTTGAATCCTTCTCCTCTTCATAGCTCATGGAAAGTGCCATCTTAAGTTCCAGTTCAACTTCCGGAATATGATGCCATGTGGCCTGGATATCGTACTGGCTTAATATCTCATCATTCTCAATCTCAAGCTGGGTATTAAGAGAATTCCGATCAAGTGCCTTCTGGGTTTCGGCTATGGAAGTCCCTACCTCTCGGATAATTTGGGACAATGGACTTATTAATACTTCGTTAATGATCTTTGTATTATCCTCATTCACACTAACTACTCCGTTTCAGAATATCAAAATAGGGAAAAGGGTATGAAACAGATTTCATTATTTCATGCCCTTCCCGATAAAGAGCCACTTATCTACGCGGTACTCTCTTTTACCCTTACCGTTGGTATGGTCCTGGCTGGTGGTGGTACAGGTCTCAATGTTGTACGCAAAAGGCTGGAGCCCTCTTCCTTAAAGGAATATTTGGAACTGTATTTTGCATTAAATGTGGATGAATATGCAACAGTGGTGGTGTTTTCATATTTCACGTTCCCTTTTCCAAATAGCAGGCTTGCAAGCCAGCCTGAACTGTAACTCCCGCTCACCTTGGAGGTGTTGGTTAATGAGAACTTGCTTCCGTAGTTGATCTCAGAAGAACTCTCCTTCATCATGGTGATTGCCATCTTTACTTCGATGATGGATTCTGTGAATTCATAGAACCTGGGTTCCAGTCCGTAGGTGAGCAGTGACATTGGCGTGTCATTGGTGACAACACTGGTGGCAGTCACATTCCCCTCCTCATCCACAGTTTCCTCGATGTAAAGCACGACGCTTCCTGCTTCGAGTTCAGTTGATGCAAGTGTCTGAGCCACCTGCACCGAGTTCATGTCCAGAGCCATCTGACCTTCTGCGATGGCAAGGGCCATTTCCCGTATCATCTCTCCAAAAGGTACGTTCAGTAATTCCTGTCCGACTTCAACCATATTACTACTCCTTTATAACTTTTAAAATTTGCATCATAATGAGGACATGAATACTATATAACCTTTTTTATAAATAAAATGACATCAAATTTATATTTCCGATGTCGGGGGTCAAAGTCAGCAAAGAAGAGGGCAGTCAACATAATCAAATCTTTAACAACAAAGTACCAATACACTAAAATACTCTTTGACAATATGTGTTAGGTAATGAAATCCGTGTGCATGTGTGGGGAGGTGCATCTTCCGTATCAGATACGATGGTACTGGCCATCC
>JAFGQV010000091.1 GCA_016935475.1 Methanosarcinaceae archaeon | reverse complement strand
TCTTGAAAATGTCAGGTTCTATTCCGAAGAGAGTTTGAAAAGACCGGCTTCTGAACATGCAACAACTCATATGGTTAAGCAGCTTTCTCCGCTTGTAGATATTTTTTTGAATGATGCCTTTGCGGTATCACACCGACCACATCTGTCGATCCTTGGATTTACGGAAGTCCTGCCAAGCGGAACAGGCAGGTTAATGGAAAAAGAGATCACTTCACTTGACAAAGGTGTAAAGGGTGGGGAATGCCCCTGTATATTTGTACTTGGTGGCGCAAAAGTGGATGATTCACTGAAGGTTACAGAAAACGTTCTCTCAACAGGAATTATTGATAGGGTTCTGGTCACGGGTGTTGTGGGAAATGTGATGCTTGCTGCATCCGGAGTGGATATCGGCAAGGCGAATATGGAATTTATAGAATCACAGGGTTATCTGGATCAGATCGATCGGGCAAGACAATTGCTTGATAAATTCAATGGCAAGATCGGGCTGCCTCTGGATGTTGCATTAAATGACAATGGAAAACGGATCGAGGTGCCAATCGAAAAGATGCCAGCCGACAATCTGCTGATCAATGATATAGGGCTTGAGACCATCGTTGCATTTTCTAAAGAGATCGAAAACGCAAAAACCGTTGTCTTAAACGGTCCGGCAGGCATTTCCGAGTTAGATGATTTTGCGCTGGGAACCCATGAAATTATCAAGGCTGCAGCGAAATCATCGTTTTCTATCGTGGGTGGAGGACACATATCCGCAGAGGTCATAAACATCGGATATGAGAAAAAGTTGTCTCACTTAAGCACAGGTGGCGGAGCGTGCATTGATTATCTGGCAGGAGAGAAACTGCCGGGTATCGAGGCATTGAAGCAGGCTGCCGCACGATACAATCTCAAGAACTGAAATTACAGGCAACAACTGCGACCATAAAAAGTCAATAGTTAATGGGGTTACGATGCTTACAGATATCGAAGGGAAAACTGCTGTTGATCTGGCAAGGAAGACGATCGAATCTTTTCTGGAAAAGGGTAAGATCAACGATCGATCCGATGTCGACATGCCTCCTATTTTCAAGGAACTGCGCGGCGTGTTTGTCACACTTACAAAGAACGGTATGCTGCGCGGATGCATCGGGCATCCATATCCTGATTCACCGCTTTTGAATGCGATTGTCGATTCTGCCATATCCGCAGCCACACGTGATCCAAGGTTCCCACCGGTCCGGAGCTTAGAGATGAAGGATATTTCGGTGGAGGTTACGGTACTGACACAACCTGAACGTATCGATGCACCACCGCAAAAGCTTCCTGAACTGATCGAGATCGGCAGGCATGGTTTGATCGTGAAGAAAGGTTACTACCAGGGACTGTTGTTACCTCAGGTGGCATCTGAGAACGATTTTGACCAGATCGATTTCCTGAACAATACATGCTTGAAGGCAGGGCTGTCTCCTGACGCCTGGCTGAGCGGCGCTGAGGTCTACTGGTTCGAAGGCCAGATATTCAAGGAGATCACACCCCGCGGAGATGTTGTTGAGGAGAAGTTCAAGGATATGTGCTAGGATCTTTCTGGTCTTGATATGTTACTAAAAGACCATACTACTGTTCAACCTGCTTTTTCCCTCTGCCCGAGCTTGAACAAACGGTTTGCTACCACAGTGTCCTACCAGTAAAAAACAGAAGTTAAAAACTATCAATCCAGGTAATCCACCACTTTTATTCCACCTTCATGGAACTGGATGCCGCGCATGTTGCAGTCGTGTTTGACCCCGCGTATTTTTACGATCTGCAGGGCACGGGTCATTGTTTTCTTGTTAAGGAAATTGTGGAGGAAGATCAAACCGTGTGATGCGAACTGCTCTGTAGTATACGAATTAGGGTCGATCATTTCAGAAAGCAGGATCGTGGTGCACCCGAGTCCTTTTAGATTACGTATAAGCCTGTTGATCTCTTTTTCTTCGAGAGAGGGGTCACTTGTCGTAAAACGAATTGCAGAAACAGAGTCTATCACAAGTCTTTTGACATTGTGCTCAGAAACATATTTTTCTATTTCCTTAAAAACTACAGCCGGGGATGGAGGAGCACCTTCTGCAGTTGTGCGCACGACTTCGTGTCTAGGAGTGAGAAAATCATAGAGCTCATCCGCAAATCCATAGTCCATTTTAGGACCAAGATTTAAGAAAAAGAGTTTCTGCATTTTCATCAATATCGACAAATTCATGGTATAGTTAGACATATCATCGATAATATTTTGAGGAGATTCAAGTAATGTGGCATACAACCCAACTTCACCAAGTGCCGCACCATGTGTTAAGAACTGCATACCAAATGTTGTTTTTCCACTGCCAGGAGGACCACTGACAAGATATACCCGTTCTGCCAGGAACCCCCCATCTACTAATTCATTAAGTCCTTCAATACCCGTTGATATCCTCACGGTATAACCTCGATCGATGTTATAGACAGTTATAATATATTATGAATTGCTATTATATTACAGTTGAACGTATTTTAATGCATCGATGCTAAATGTATAAACAAATAATAAATTTATGTATTATCCGTTCAATTAACAGAAAACTGAAATATCCGGATCATTCTTGACCGGTACTCAGTTCATTCATTCGAATTCCGTCTTTTTTTGTACCAGAGGATATAAGAAAATACATAACAGAACCACAGAGATTATTCCTGTTATCGGATGGAAATACAGGTTAATGGTATAGGATACACCATTTTCGATCTTGTCTATCATCTGGAATGCACAGGCTACACTTGCTGCCCCGAAAAACAATGCCCCAAATCCGGAAAGTATCCATGATTGTCTTTGTATTGTACCCGACCCCCTTTGTTACTAATTGATTCAAACATTGAATATGCCTGATTAAAAGGTTTTCTGCCTTTTTAATGAATCATCAACACACGATGCTTTTATATTAAACATTGATATTAATTCTCTCTGCATTTAAAATGAGCAAGTACAATGAAAAAAAGTGATCCTGTGCAAAGATCGCAGGGAATAAGCCGGGAACTGTACATAGTTTCATTATCACGTTTCTTTGAAGATGTGGGTACCGGGATGCTGATAACGCTCATCCCTCTCTACATCGTCGACCTTAATTCATTGTATCTACCGGACATGCCGCTTATGCTTAAAGCCGGTATCGTGATGACGGTTTTCGGACTGTTCAATGCGATCTCACAACCCATCATGGGCAGGCTGTCGGATAGGCTAGACCGCAGAAAACCGTTCATAGTCTTCGGGCTGGTGGGCTATACCATCTTTTCGTTCATGTACGCCCACGTCACGAACTACGAGCAGCTGCTGGTACTGAGGATACTTCAGGGCATTACCGTGGGGGCAACGATACCTGCGATAATTGCAATGGTGACACACCTGTCCACACCCTCCACAAGGGGAAAAGCCGTTGGAATATACACCACCATCCGTGGAGCAGGGTTCGGCACAGGACCGGTTATCGGCGGTGCCATCGCTACATATTACGGTTTCAATACCGGTTTTTATGCCTGTGCAGCCCTTGGTCTTGTGAGCTTTGTACTGGTCAACCTCCTTGTTAAGGAAACCCACAGCAACAACATTGAAGAAGAACATGATGTTGATGGAAAGGACGGTTACGGTTCGATACTCATTTTAGCAGGTGCCATGTTCATGATGATGGTAGGTATCATGATGATCGTTGCACTCCTTCCGGAATATGAAGTGCGCCTTGAAGCATCGGAATTTACACTGGGCATTGCGCTGTCTGCGTATATGCTTGTGCGTTTGCTATTTCAGACACCAATGGGTTCCCTATCCGATAAGATCGGAAGGAAAAAACTGATCGTAGGAGGACTGCTCCTGAGCGCACCCCTGGTGATCGGTACCGGCTATGTGACAACCATCAACCAGCTTATACTGCTTCGCGCCTTGCAGGGATTTACTATCGCTGCCATCGACACACCTGTAATTGCACTGGCGGCTGACCTCTCAGGAGGAGGAGAGATAGGTTCAAAGCTCAGCATGATCACCACAGCCTATGCAGCAGGCATGGCGGTGGGTCCCATCTTTGGCGGGCTCCTGGCAGGATATGTGACCTTTGAGACGCCGTTCTTCGTATGCGCGGCACTGATGCTCATTGCAGGTGCCATCGTGTGGAAAAAAGTAAGTGAACCGCAGCGGCACTTTGATATGCAGCGTCCTGAGCATAGTGATATAATATGATAATATAATCATATGATCGACGAATGTGCACCCTTACAGGCACGGTCATTTTTTCTCTGCCATCTGATCTACTTTTTCTGACAGCTTTTCAACCGTTTCACGCATCTTTATAAGTTCGTCCTGCACCTCAACGATCTTGTTGTACATGGGACTGCGGTTGTCCTTGATCGCCTGTTCCTGCGAAAAACGCTGTTTGCTCGGGAAGACGTACACGTAAGTGATCCACATTCCGATAAATGCCACCAGAAACATTCCCATCAAAAAGAACAGGTAATCCGGAAAGATCCTGCGCATGAACGCATCTCCTGAACTGTAATACTGCAACCGCGTTATCATCAGGAAATTGAGCAATGAGAACAGGAACATGGTCTCGCCTATGATGATAAGCATCCCCCCGACCCGGGTGGATATTCTTTTCTGTTCAGGGACCAGTTTTTCAAACACCGCATTCACCGTTCTAAAAGATGTTTATCATGTGATATATATTTTATGCGAATTAAATAATATAAAAGTAATACAATGAATTCAGGAAAGTATATACTATAGTCAATGCAAATATACACACTACATCAACTATAACATGTGGGAGAGAACGTTTATGGTGAAAGTGACAAGGGAATCCCTGAAAGAACAGGGTCTGTTTGAGCCGCCTGAAGATTTTGTGAAGCAGGCAAATATGAACGATCCCGATATTTACCGGCGGGCAGAAGAGGATTTTGAAGGGTTCTGGGAAGAACTCGCAGATAAGGTGGAATGGTACGATCGATGGGACACTGTGCTGGAATGGAAACCTCCTTATGCTAAATGGTTTGTAGGCGGCAGTTTGAACGCCTCTTACAATTGCCTTGACCGGCATATCGAGAAACGCGGTGATAAGACCGCCATCCTGTGGGAAGGGGAGATGGGGGATGTACACACATACACATATCGCGAACTGCTGGATGCCACATCAAGGTTTGCAAACGCCCTTAAAGGGCTTGGCGTTAAAAAAGGTGACATCGTCAGCATATACCTGCCCATGATCCCGGAAGCTGTGATCGCAATGCTTGCCTGCGCCAGGATAAGTGCGCCACACAGTGTGGTGTTCTCTGCATTCTCTGCCGATTCACTTGCACAGCGTATGAACGACGCAGATAGTAAATACTTGATAACATGTGACGGGTATTACCGGCGCGGTAATGTGATCGACCACAAAAAAAAGACCGATGAAGGACTGGACAAAGCAGAAAACATTGATAAGGTGGTTGTGGTCAAACATGCAGGTAACGACGTATCAATGCAGGCGGGGCGGGACGTGTGGTGGCACGACATTGTCGGATCCGCAGACACTTCCTGCGAACCGGAGGTCATGGACTCGGAGGACATGCTCTTTTTGATGTACACCAGCGGTACGACCGGCAAGCCCAAAGGAGTTGTGCACACCACTGGCGGATACATGGTAGGCACCACGGTGACGGCAAACTGGGTATTTGACCTTAAAGAGGATGACATCTACTGGTGCACTGCCGATGTCGGATGGATCACAGGACACTCGTATATCGTCTACGGTCCGCTCTCGAACGGCGCAACCGTTGTTATGTATGAAGGTGCGCCGGACTACCCGGATAAGGACAAGATCTGGGAGATCGTTGAAAAGCACGGTGTTACGATATTTTACACCGCACCCACTGCTGTCAGAATGTTCATGAAATGGGGTTCAGAGTGGCCTGAGATGCACGACCTTTCCACGATCCGCCTGATCGGGAGCGTGGGCGAGCCGATCAACCCCAGAGCATGGTTGTGGTACTATGAAACGATCGGCAACAGCAGGTGCCCGCTTGTGGACACCTGGTGGCAGACCGAGACCGGGATGGCACTTTTGACACCGCTTCCGGGCATAACCAGCTTAAAACCCGGAAGTGTTACCAGACCATTCCCCGGGATCAGGGCAGCGGTCCTGGATAATGCCGGCAACGAAGTGCCTCGCGGCGAAGGAGGATTCCTGGCTTTACTGGCTCCCTGGCCAAGCATGATAAGAACCGTCTACAAAAATGAACAGCGGTATCTGGATACGTACTGGAGCAAATGGGGTACGGAAAAATACCTCTCAGGTGATGGGGCACGTCAGGATGAGGACGGGTATTTCTGGATACTGGGACGTGTGGACGATGTTATCAAGGTTGCCGGGCACCGCCTCGGGACAATGGAACTGGAAAGTGCACTGGTATCCCATCCATCGGTGGCAGAGGCTGCCGTTGTTGGCATGCTCGAGGAGATAAAAGGAGAGGTCATCTTCTGTTATGTGACACCCAAGTCCGGTGCGGTTGAGAGTGAGGAACTTAGAAAGGAATTAAGCGAATATGTTGTCAAGATGATCGGTCCCATAGCACGCCCTGAGGGTATCGTCTTTGCAGATGAACTGCCAAAAACAAGAAGCGGGAAGATCATGAGACGAATCCTGAAAGCGATCGTGGACGGGAAGGAAGTGGGTGATATTACGACGCTCCAGAACCCGGAGGTAGTCGAAGTCCTTGAAAGAAAAGTTAAAGAAGAGGTCGCACATTGAACCTGTAGCAATAATATAGAGGAAAAAAATGCATTCAGACGAAACACAAAACAAGCTCACGAACCCTATAAGACACGCAAAGATAACAGCCAATATGAGTGTGGACCAGCTTGTCCGCGAATTCGATGGTTGTGCATTCGGGGCCGGACGACTGGCAGAGGCGGTTGATGTCTACGGTGAAATGCTAACAGGCAATACCACAAAATTCTTCGGGCTTGCGGGTGCGATGGTTCCGGCAGGGATGCGCAGTATTGTTGCAGACCTCATCCGGGACGGGTACATTGATGTACTGGTGACCACCGGTGCCAATATGGTTCATGACATTGTGGAATCGCTTGAACTTCACCATTACAAGGGTACTGATGTGACGGATGATGTGGAACTTAAGAAAGAGGAAATTAACCGGATATACGACGTTTTCCTGCCAGAGCATCATTTTACGGATTTTGAGGAGAAGATACAATCGATCTTCGGGAACTTAAGCGAAGATACGATCTCCATACGTGAACTCCTGACACATATCGGTAAGAACCTTGAAGATGATAACTCGATCCTCAAGAGTGCGGCAGATATGGGTGTTCCAGTCTACTGCCCTGCCATCCAGGACAGCATAATCGGTCTTCAGGCATGGCTGTATAAAGAATCGAACCCGATAAACGTGGATGCATTTGCTGATATGCACGAGTTCATGGACATCTGCTTTGAAGCGGAAAAGGCGGGTGCCATGCTGATCGGCGGCGGAGTTCCCAAGAACTATATCTTCCAGTCAATGCTTGTGACACCCAGAGAATTCGATTATGCCATACAGCTAACAATGGACACCCCTGAGACCGGAGGTTTGAGCGGGGCGACGCTTGATGAAGCACGCTCATGGGGCAAGGTCGGCGAGACTGCGCGCTCGGTGACGGTATACGGGGATGCCACTATCACGCTTCCGATCATCGTGGCTGCAGTGCGGAGCCGGTTGAATATTGATACTACTGTTTGAATGCCAAAGAACTTTTAATTAGTGAGACAAATTATTAATGTTGTATTGGCAATCAAAACATCGATTTAAGAAGTATCTTGCGAGTGTTGCCGGATGTGTTACCCATGATATCAGAAAAGGATAAAAAAATAATTATACGGTGTGCAAAAAAATATAATGCTGCCTCAGTTATTCTATTTGGTTCCTCGGTAACAGATGATAAAGAATCCAATGACATCGACATTGGGGTAAAGGGAATCGAACCCGGTTTATTCTTCAAGTTTTATGCTGAAGTATTTAAAAATCTGTCAAAATCTGTTGATCTTGTAGATTTATCCAAAAAATCATTGTTCAATGACCTCGTTGAAGAAGATGGAGTGAAAATTTATGGATAAATTACACAGACAAATCCTTGCAGAAAAAGAAAACGTTGAAATTGCACTCGAAAATATACAGTATACTATATCGAGGGAAGAGATGTCTGTTGTTGAACTGGCTGCAATCGGTACGTTTCTCCATAATATCTACAATGGTATAGAAAATATTTTGAAACGAATTGCAGTAGCACAAAATGTTGATATCCCGAAGTCTGATACATGGCATAAAGACCTCTTAGGTCTCTCATTATCAACGGGAATTATTTCTAATGAATTGTCCGATAAACTTTACGAATATCTGACCTTCCGACATTTTTTTATCCATGCTTATGGATTCATGCTTGAGGAATCCCATTTAGAAGATCTGGTTAACAATATACCAGAAATCTGGTCTCAGTTTGTTGCAGAAACAGAGAACTTTTTGAAAAACGAAACTCAATTTAAAGGACGAATCTAATGAACAAGAACACACGCCTAATACTCGCCCTTGACGTGACCGACAGGGACAGTGCACTCAGGATCGCACGGGATGTCAGCGAATACGTGGATGCAATCAAGATCGGATACCCGCTTGTACTGGCAACAGGGCTTGGTATCGCAAAGGACCTGTCACAATATGCACCTGTGATCGCAGATTTCAAGGTTGCGGATATCCCGAACACAGATCGGTTGATCTGCGAACAGGTCTTTAAAGCCGGTGCGGATGCTGTTATAGTTCATGGTTTCACGGGTCGGGACAGCCTTGATGCGTGTGTAAGTACCGCGCATGAGAGTGGCAAGGACGTGTATGTGGTTGCAGAGATGAGCCATCCGGGTGGAGCCGAGTATTTCCAGCCGGTTGCCGGATCGATCGCAAAGATGGCAGTTGAAGCGGGAGCATCGGGTGTTGTGGCACCGGCAACGCGCCCGGAACGTGTTAACGATATACGGAAGATAATCGGAACCGGATTGTCCATCATCTCACCGGGTGTGGGAGCCCAGGGCGGGAGTGCTGCTGATGTCATCAGGGCGGGTGCTGACTGGGTGATCGTTGGACGAAGTATTTACCAGTCTGATTCGCCAAAGGATTCGGCAGCAAAGATCGTTGCTGAAATGAAAGATTGAGATTGTTACGTGCCTGTGATGAGAAAACGGTTCTGATCCATGATGAGCCCTATGAGTTCTGAGGCACGCTATTTTTAGTGTAATGGTTTTACTGGTGAGTTAGACCGCCTGTTCTTACAGGGTTCGAATTAAATATATGTTTACACATAAACATGACTATGACAACCAAGACGATCACCATACGGGAAGATGTTTACCGGATGCTGTTATCAGTAAAGAGAAATAAAGAAAGTTTCAGCCAGCTTTTTGAACGGATGGTGAAATCCCGAAGCAACCTCAACAAACTGAAGGAACTACACGGCGCTTTTGAGATTGGGGATAAAGACCTGCTGTTGAAAGAAATGTCTGAAAAAAGAAAGGAGATCAGATATTGATCCTTGTTGATACTGATGTCCTGATCGAGATATTTGACAGGAATTCGGAAAAAGGGGATTCAGCCCTGAAGACGATCGAGGAGACGGGAGAGGATATTACTCTTACTACGTTGAATTTGCACGAAATCCTTTTTGGGATGTACAAATACAATGCCCGGGGAAAGATCGATAAGATTTTGCTGCTTGATGTTGTGGATTTTACCAAAGATGATGCAAACCTCTCTGCCATGCTTGAGCTGGAAGCAGAAAGAAAGGGGAAAAAAGCATCGCGTTTTGATGCAATGATCGCAGCGGTTGCAATAAACAGGGGATTCAGTTTATTTACTTTCAATAGGGGTCATTTTGAAGTATTTGAAAACCTGACGCTTCTCTGACGGTTTTTTATTTTTATGTTATGTTTGCAGGGATTTCTGCATTGCAATCCGTGACAGGGAAAAGAGCTTTGTACAAGACCCTGTATTTTAATGCAAACCACTTTTGACCCTGCGTGTCCTGTTCAGTTGTATATTAATGCGAGATGATCATATTGAATAAAATAAGTCCTTCCCAAGACAACATGCCAGAGATTCTAGCTCCGGCAGGTGACCTTGATGCTCTTACAGGTGCGATAAAAGGTGGAGCGAACGCTGTTTACCTTGGTGTAAAGGACTTTAACGCACGATGGGGCGCGGATAACTTCACAACCGAGGAACTGGAAAGTGCGATCGAACTCGCACACTCGCACGGTGTCCTTGTTTATCTGGCCTTTAACATACCTGTAAAACAGGATGAACTGCAGGACGCCCTTGACATAATAGACAGTGCGTATGCCTCTGGTGTCGATGCAATCATACTGCAGGACATCGGCATATTGAGGCTTCTCAAAAATATCTACCCGGACCTTAAACTCCACGCAAGCACCCAGATGACAATACATAACAGGGCAGGTGTCGATTATGTTGCAGACCTCGGGGCAACACGTGTCATACTGGCAAGGGAACTCAACACCAGCGAGCTAAAAGACATTGTGGATGGTACGGACATCGGGATGGAGGTGTTCATTCACGGTGCGCTCTGTTATTCCTATTCCGGCAGATGCCTATTTAGCAGTTTCTTAAGCGGCAGGAGTGCAAACCGTGGAGCATGTGCCCAGCCATGCAGGAAACGTTACAATTTTGTGGTGGACGGAAAGAAGATCCCAAATAAAATAACAGGCGACTTTCCAATAAGCTGTGCCGAACTCTGCACCATTTCAGAGATCGATGATATCGTAAAAACTGGTATCATGAGCCTAAAGATAGAAGGCAGGATGAAAAAACCCGGGTATGTTACAGGAAGCACAGGGGTTTACAGAAGCGTGGTCGAGGATATCAAAAACGGAAATGAACCCTCCCAAAATGATATGGAAGCAAGAGAAAAGGAACTTGCAAAACTGTTCTACAGGGGTTTTACAAAGGGATTCATACTGGGTGAAAAGGACGTTACACACCCGAAGTTCAGCTCAAATTACGGTGTGTTCATCGGTGAGGTTCTGGACATCTCACATTACAGGTACACCACCAGCCTGACCATAAAGCTGCTTGAGGACATCCATGTGAAGGACGGGATCGGGATACTCACTGCAACCGGCATGTTCGGCTCAACGATAAATGCCATGACCGGATGTAACGGAGAACGTGTGAAAAATGCAGGAAAGGGCGAAGTGGCCAACCTTGATATAAGTTCAAAGACCGGCAAGACCGTAAATATCGGAGACGAGGTGTATCTCACAACAGATACCCAGCTTCTGAACAGGTTGCAGGAAACAGCGCTGAAAACGTGTCCTGTAAATATTAAAGTAACAGCCAGAAAAGATGAGAGACTTGCGGTAGAGTTCAAAGGAGAAAGAGGTTGTGTGGACCATTGCGATGATTACGTGATCCAGCACTCCAGAAAAGCCCCCACCACCGAAGACCAGATCCGGACCATCATGGAGAGACTGGGTGATACAACATTTATTGCTGAATGCATTGAGATCGATGCAGATGAAGATATATTCATTCCGATCGGTGTCCTCACAAATGCACGGCGTGAAGCTTCAGACCTGCTGTTACAAAAGACCATTGATTCGTACAAAAGGGAACGCAAGAATCCCGGGCTGCCGGACTTAAAGAATCTTTGCATCGGACAAAAAAAGAGCATTGAAAGAGTAGCTCCAGCAACCCCTAAAAACGGAGATGTGAATGAACCTCTCCTGAGCGTTGAAGTGAAAAACGCTGACTGCCTGCTGTATGCAGCAGAAGCCGGTGCCGACATTATTTATATTCCAATTGGAAAATTCGAGAGCGTAACAGAACCAAAGAATGAAAACTGGATACGGGACCTTAAAGACAGGGGAGTCGAGATCGTCTTTATAATACCCCAGATCACCCACGATCACGAACTAACATCACTGGCACCACTGATCGAAAAGGTAAGCAAGGCGGGCTTTAATGTTGCCTGTTCCAACCTCGGGGCTGTGCAGGTAGCAAGAACGCTGAACATACCATTCGTTGCACAGAAGGAGCTAAACACCTTTAACCTGTTCACAGCAGGTACATTCTATAATTCAGGAGGGTACAGGGTGACGCTTTCAAGCGAGTTGAACCTGGACGAGATAACCTCCGTCTGCGATGAACTGGAAGATTGCGAAGGAGAAGGCCAGGTTGAGATCGTGGTACATGGGCGAGAACTGTTGCTTATAACTGAGAACGACCTCCTGAAACAGCTCATTGAGGAAAATATCGTAACTGACGGCAGTGAGGTACTGCTTGTTGACCAGCAGGACCACAGCTTCCCTGTTAAACGGTGGGACTCCCGAACGCTCATATATAACTCAAAAGTGCTTTGCATGCTGAATGATGTTGAGCGTTTAAAAGGATCTGGTGCAGACGTGCTTCGGCTTGATCTTTCCCTGAACAGCAAAAAAGAGGTTCAAAGGATCACAAAGGCATATAAGAGTGCACTTATGGGAAAAGATGTCAAGATGAACTGCAATAAGGATGATCTGTATACAAAAGGGCATTACTTCAAAGGCATTTGATGAACGTTACTCCCACATTTCAATCACCCTCATAAAAGGAAAAAAGAAACCTGTTCTCAGGTTTCAATCCCCAATATTTCTCCGGTGACAATGTCTATGATAACGTCTGTTTCCTTGTTGTTGCTTTTGATCTCCACCACATAGACAAGCTTTCCGCCTTTTGTCTCCAGTGCAACACCTGTGACCGTCCCGGGCACCGCACCCAGGGCGATCTCCTTTGCCTGTTCTTCTGTTATCTGTCCACTGGTTTCAACCGGTTCCTCTGTGTATTCGGACGTTTCCGTGCTTATGACCTCACCTGTTAAGGCATCGATGGTCACATCCGTTGCTACATTTCCATCAACCATCTTAACCACGTAAACCACTCTTTCTTCACTTTCTTCAGTCAAAACCCAGGTAACTGTGCCACTGGCAACACCTGAGGCAATTTCCTCTGCGTACTGCCGGGTAATATAGGCAGTGAAATTATCCAGGTCAATAAAACCATATTGTGTGAGCAGCAGTTCTTCGTCTTTAATGAGACCGATACCGGGTGCATGGAATTTGTATTCAGTTGCCGCTGGCTCCATAGGTGTGCTCTCCTCTACTTTCAGGACATTGGTGAACGTTCCGGCAGGTGTTTGCAGTGTTTCTTCATCACTTAATATTTCAGCCCTGTCCATTGCGATATCCGGGGCCACTTCCTGGTAATAACTGTACCCGACCTGTATCGTCCCGGGCATCATTATCCCTGCTCTGGCACCGTCACTGCCTGCAATCCAGGCACCATCATGGCTGACAACTTTCCCTTCATCGTAGATGTCCACCTCTTCACCAAAGTAGTAGATATCCTTTGTTTGTTCACAGAAGGCAAAGAAGTTCCATGATATTTCCTCAACTACTCCATTTACGGATTCCTTTTCTTGCATAACCCTTGTATCAACACCATCGATCGTCCTTGTGGTGTTCAATACAGTGATCACAAGTTCAACAGAATTACTGTCTTCATCATAACCTTCCAGAATTAACTGGTACCCCGTCTTTAAGATAAAATACTTGTTTTCTCCGGTTGACAAAAAATTACATTCATCGAGATCAAACGTATCTACCCATGTTTGTTCCTGTTCACTGATCTCATCTTCAGGTTGTTCAACAATACCCGGTTCTTCCTCAAGATTACTTGTGCCGGTACATCCACTTGCGAGGATGACACCCAGAACCAGTAAAAATATTATCCCACATTTTATTTTCATATCGTACCCTCCAAAATTGAAGTTATTATTCTTATCAAATAGAACATTCGCCCTGTATTCTTAAAAACAATATAGTTCAATTATCGAAGATTGGTACAATTATCGAATAGATACGGAATAAACAAAATCAAAGGACAGTTATGCAGTTTTCTGCAATAGCGTAATTATTTTAATGTTTGAATAATTTTTTTTATCTGTTCAGAAAAAAACCTCGGAAAATTCTAAATACACCCTGCTTTATTAATTCCCCAACATAAAATGTATTATGCACTTAAATATTAAGGAGAATCGGCCATCAAAGAAGCCTTTGAAAAGTTGGGAATTTTTATAGAGGACAATCCGCTTCCTATCCTTCTAATTGTGATACTGCTTATCGTCCTTGCAGTGCAGGGTGCCCAGCAGATCGAGATGGAATCAGGTACAGAGACATTTGTTGAGAAGGACTCGGCACTCTATCAGGACTTTGACTACCTGTACCTGAACATCTTCGCTACTGAATCCATTATTGTGATCATCGAGAACGGTGATGTTACAAAACCTGAGCTTTTGAAGGCTGCTGAGAGGCTGGAGAGCAGTGTGGGATCAATACGGGGTGTGACAGGGATCTCCAGTGCTGTGTCAGTTATCAAGAACGCCAATTACCAGCTCACCGGGAAATACGAGATCCCGGACTCTGAGAAGGAAATTGACTCTATCATCTCGTCCCACAGCTCAGAGTTTACGGGCATCATGCCGGATGGAACGCACGCCCTCATGTACGTGGAGATGAAGGGTGACGTCAGTGACAATGAACTAACAGATATCCAGCGTGAGATCGAGAAAACGGTAGAACTTGCGGATTTCCCGCCCCAGTACACTGTTATCGTAACCGGCGACCCGGCTTTTATGGTTGCTATGCAAAATGAAATGAATTCGAGCATGGGTCCATTGCTCATGATCTCGGCGATCTTTATGGTCATTGTTCTTTATATGGTGTTCAGGCATGTAAGATGGAAACTGCTACCGCTTCCAATAGTACTCCTCGGTATCATCTATACCTTCGGTGCCATGGGTTACCTGAAGATACCTCTCAGTATGGTATCCATGTCTGCGTTCCCGATCCTGATAGGTCTCGGGATCGACTATGCTATCCAGTTCCATAACCGTATCGAAGAGGAACTTGAGCGCAATGATAATGAAGAAGTCGCTGTTATCGAAACAATAAAACATACCGGTCCCGCAGTCCTGATAGCACTCATAATCACGTCACTTGGCTTTTTTTCGCTTTTTACGTCCACTGTACCCATGATACAGGATTTTGGTAAACTCCTTTTTATCGGAATTATCATGTGTTTCCTGTCAGCCCTTTTTGTGGGTGTGACTGTTATCTATGGACTTGACACATTCGGGAAAAAAAGAACCGTGGGAAAAACGAGACCCATAGCACTAAAAGATTCTCACCGCAATAATGATCCTGATAATTCACATGACATACTTAGTACCATTATAGAGAAAACAACCACTTTCACAGTGCGTCATCCTGCCATAGTGCTTGCGGTCACAGGTTTTCTGTGCATATCAGGGTTGTATGTGGATTCATTTGTACCCGTACAGACAGATGTGACAAACTTCGTCCCACAGGACATGCCCGCACTTATCGACCTTGTGCATCTGGGTGACATAATCGGAGGGACCGATGCACTGAACCTGATCATAAAGGTGGATGATTCAGCAGACCCCAACGTGCTTAAATGGATAGACGATTTCAGTACCCATGAAGTTGAGGGAAGAGGGCGGGTATATGGTGCATCCAGTATCGTACCGATAATAAAAACAATGAACGGGGATACTATCCCTGATAACAGCGCAGATATCGAGAGGTTGTATGAACAGATACCCGATATGCAGAAGAACCGGTATATGCATGGTAAGAATATGCTGTTGCTGGACCTGGATATCGGGAATGCTGTGGCAGATATAAAACTTGAGGGTATCACAGAACTAATGGGAATACTGAAAGAAGATATTGCATGGATGCCTCCGCCACCTGGCACCTCTGTCACAATTACAGGAAATTCAGTGGTGTTCACAACAGTGTTCACGGCACTTACATCAGGCAGGATCGCAATGACACTTCTCGGGCTTATGATGGTATTTGTAGGACTGCTTGTGATCTACCGGGACTGGATCAAAGCCCTGACACCTGTTGTGACAATGTTCATAGTGATCGGATGGGCAGGCGGGATCATGTATTACTCCGGACTGGAATACACACCTATGACCGCTACCCTCGGGGCACTGATACTCGGGGTAGGTTCTGAATACGCTGTGCTTATGATGGAGCGCTATTATGAGGAAAAGGAGAACGGTGCAAATCCGCTTGATGCGATCCGGGAAGCAAGCACAAAGATCGGAAAAGCCATCTTTGCATCGGGGCTTACCACCGTGTTTGGATTCTCTGCACTTATAGCGTCACCCTTTTCAATGACCAGCAATTTTGGTCTGGTGACCGTCATGGATGTTGCACTTGCACTTATTGCAACCTTTATCGTGTTCCCGCCCGTGATCGTGCTTCTTGATGGGTGGCGCGATCAGAAAAAAGCAAAAAGGATTGCAAAATATACGGAAGGAAATACTATCCCCAGATACATACACAAACCGGAAGTCGATATCAATGATTGACATCAACATCTCCATACAACGATCATTTGTAAACTCCCTTATCGTACTCATGATAGCCATATCAGCGGCTACAGCCATGGTACCAGTTGATGCTAAAGAATTTTTGCCGCCAACTTATGCTTTTTCGACCAATTACTATAACAGTTATGGAGAGCCTGAGATCTATGCATCCGTGCTGGGAGACCCAGAATTTGAACGCGGCAGTACCGGCGAGGTCAGGATCGTTCTGGCAAACAAGGGAGTGCCATTAGGTTTCAAATCCATTTCAAGTGTGGGTACCAATGAAATGCTGCATGCGATATCCCTGAAGGAACTGGAATATGAAGCATCCCGCACAACAGCCTTTGGCATCAAGGCACGTCTGGTCTCACCCACACCGTACATCGATGTGGACCCTGTGACCAGCAGCCAGACACTGGAAGATGAACTCATAACCGGCGAACTTCCGGAAGATCCGCTCATTTTCACGATAACAATATCAAATAAAGCACCAGGCGGTGATTATTTCCTTTTGCTGCCTCTATCCTACGAATACCAGAGCCAGGTCCAGATGGCAACTACCGATGTGCGGCTTCTTGGACTTGCAAGCCTCGATCACACAACATATTATAGAAGCACGAACAGGACACTTACAATTCCTATCCATGTCAGGGAATCGGCTGATTTCGAAGTGGAAAATGTGGATGGTCTTCTTGTAGCCGGTTCAGCCGGTGTGATAAATGTCACCTACAGGAACATTGGAGAACTTCCTGCGGAGGAGGCAAATGCCCGTGTTGTTGTGATGCGTCCACTGAGTATCTCAGAATCCGTGGTACCGCTCGGGACCATCGATGCCGGGGAAAGTAAAACAGCATCCTTCGTGATCTCTGCAAATGCGGGAGCTGTGATAAAAACATATGGTATCGATAGCGAGATCAAATACCGCGATGAGGACGGAGAGACCGCTTTTTCAGATAACCTAAGGTTGAGTGTCCCCTTAGAACCTGCCGAGGAGAAAATGGGGCTTGGTGTATGGGCAATAAACGGATTGATAGCCCTCGGGATATACCTGATCGTGAATATTATACGAAACAAAAATAAGTATGCATGAAGTGTTAAAATTATGTTTATGAGGAGTTTTTATGGATTACAGTAAAGCCAGCAAACAAATGTTGATCACCGTGGTGTCATTGCTTTTGCTTTTAGCGGTACCGGCACAGGCAGAATTGCCTGAATATTTTGATTTCGGGGAGAACTACTACACTGTATACGGAGGTCCGGAACTAACAGCAACTCTGGTAGGGGATAGTGAATTTTCACGGGGGGACACGGTCACCCTGAGCATAAACCTCATGAACAAGGGAACGATCACAGGGTTCAAGTCAGAGGGAGACGATGATCCGCTGAGCGAACTCAACCAGAAGCTCCAGCAGACGGAGATGAGCTATGAATCACAGAGAACCACAGCTATCGGGATCGTTGCGACCATGGTATCCCTGGACCCCACTGTGAAGGTAAAGTCCGGACCACAGGAAGCAGGTTCACTTCCCACCGGACAGCAGACCGAAGACCCGATCGAGTTCACTATCGAGATCGCAAAAAATGCACCTGCTGGTGCTTACCCCCTCATGGTGAACTTTTTGTACGGCTACCAGGAGAACGTCCAGATCGACGGTGACAATGAGACCGACCTTGGTGTCACGAACCTTGAGATCGGGCTATGGTATGATGTCCTGAGCCAGAATATTACAATACCCATCTTTGTCAAGGAAGAGGCAAATTTTGAAGTGACGGATGTGCAGGGCGAGCTCCGTGCAGGCGAGGAGTCATTGCTGACTGTTACTTATAAGAACACAGGTGAGATGCCAGTCAAGGATGCGACGGTGAGGATCAGTGCATCGGAACCTTTCAGCACTACCGATGACCAGGCATTCATCGGTTCACTGGCTCCCGGTGAGACTGCAGTTGCGATATTTAAAGTGAACGTGGACGACGACGCAACCTCCAAGATGTACGCCATTAACAGCGAGATCAAGTACGAGGATGTGGACGGTCACGACCAGATCTCGGATACGCTAAAGATCGTGACAGGAACCCTCCCTGCAATACCGACATCCGAAAAACTCGACAAGTTCCGTCCCATCGCATACCTGCTTGTGCTGGTGATTCTGGTTGTTATAGGTGTATGGGGATACAAGAAATACCAGAACACCGTCACAAAGAAGTAACACCCGGATGTGGGATTTCAATAACGCCGGTTCGAATGCCGGCGTCTGCTTATTTTTGGTGGGGATGTGGGTAAGGCTATAAAATGCCACTAGTCTAGAAATTTGGGTCTGTAAATGGTTTTTCAATCACTTTTTTCACTGTCTACTTTTAGATAAATATAAATATCGATGTCATAAACGTTAGAACGATTGGTGATAAATGTGACATTTGAATGTAAATTCTATGATAAAGGAGATCAATGCCTTTTGGTGAAAGGTGTAGTATGTTCTGGAACTGCCGATGAATGCAAAAACTGCCCGGAATGGTCGAGTGCTGTCCAGCTAGACTATATTTTACACGAACTACGAGAGATAAATAATGAAATTAACTTAATGAGACTCGGTTATTCAGGTGTCTAAAAACGGACGTTTGGAAGTATTACACCGTTTCTGGGTTTGTTTGATTGGCACATAGAAAGTAGGGGATATAAACAACGTGAAAAATGGCACCTTCTAAAATATTAGTTATATATCGCCACTATTTGATTTATTTTAACTAAGTTCATAGTAGGATTGAAAGAACTTTCATTTTACTTGCTATATCTATAAATACTTTCAAATTTATTTTCATATTGTATATCACATATCAATAAGAAATATTCTAAGGTGATACTCAATGAGTAAACTTTTCGATGCAATTGATTGGAACAAAGAATATGTAGAAAAAGTAGGTAAAGAGCAAATAGAAGAAAGATTGGGTTCACTTGCTAAGGAAACAAAAAATGCATATTATTCCTCAGGATATAGAGAAGTGATGAACTCAATAAAAAGTCGTGATACTTACGATGGGTATGAAGTTGATTACCAATGTCCAATATGTAAAGAAGGTATTGTAACTTACTGGAAGGAAGAGACACCTGGTTTTAAAGAATCAGGTTTTGTTAACTGCAAAAATTGTGGATTTGGCATGCACAATTTTATAGATGCAAAGTAAAAAAGTATGACAAGATGTGATTTCTTTTTAGATTCACGAGCAAATCGATTAGATAATCCAATAGGTTTTTTGCAATCATTTTCGTCATGTTGGCAGTTCCATCCGGAGATGTGCTATGGATTTTAATAGCAGGCATTTATGCTGAAGATAAAGTGCATGAAATAATAGGGGAGATGCTATTTTCTTTTAAGCAGGATATATTTCATAAATAATCTGATATCGCTTAAATATTTGTATGAGTCACTGCTAATATGGAGTTGTAAAACCCGATAAGTTTATAATGTTTGTTTGCTCTTTATAAATAACATATTTTTATTATTAAAGGAGATGCACTTGTCAATGGTTGATCAAGTTACTTTCAGATTGAAGAAAATCGAAAAATTTGACTGGGAACAACTCACCGAATCTCAAAAAAAAGTGTTTTTTGGTTCCATTATTAACTTCCCATTGACTGGCAGTGAACCCAATAGATTTGGTTTTGTAAAATGTCAAGAAATGAGGGATGAGGGGATATTCGGATATTTTACATGTGAATCTTATGGACCTAGGCATAGATATAATTCTAAAAAAGTAGAAGAACATTATGTTGATAAACCATTTGAAGATTTGTTTGTTATTGTTCTTGCAAGACTTGGTCTTTGTTTGATACAAAATAAAAAATTTCCAGGTCTTGACCTGACAATGTCTAAGGTCTATGATAAATTAGACAAGGCTTTCGAGGTAGTTTTCAAAGAATGTGATATTACTTACTATGGAATGGATGACTTAATTGCTTATGTTCCAAAGCAAAAATTCATAGAAATATTTGATACATGTAATGTTGTATCATTAAAAGTTGGCAACTTAAAAGGGAAAGCAGTGCCTATATCTTTCAAAATTTTCAATCCTCATGTAGAGAAAAATGAAATTGTAAGAGGGATGCTTGATAATTCTTTTAAAACTGTAAACACAGTTAAGCTAGAGGGTACAGATGCAGGAGGTTTGCAAGAATCAAAGTATCATAAAGCCTTTTTAGAAACAGGTGAACCAGAATCGTTAGAGTTTTTTGATGAAAAAAGCAATAACAAGAAAATATTGTCAAAACAAATAGGTCCAACATTAAAGTTGGATATTGATGCTGAATCTCCTAAGGTTCCTGATATAGAAAAGGAAATTGATAGGCATTTTTCTTATTCAGACCTTGACTTTACTAATTCTAAAAGAAAAACTGTCCAAACAAAGGTTACTACTTGGGATTATGATGGAAGATAACTCCATAATATTGGAAAAAGTTTCTAAGTTTAAAAATGATGCAAGTTACCTAGAATTTGTATATGAAGAGTTTAAACAATTTTATAATTTTGTGAAAGAAGAACACATACTCAAAGATTCTCTAGCATTTATTTGCTTTTTAGAGGATTTTGTGATATTAACTTTTTTTGAAAAACCAAATTGTA
>JAFGQV010000090.1 GCA_016935475.1 Methanosarcinaceae archaeon | reverse complement strand
GCTGAGCTTTGCAAAAAAATGGATTGAAAATTTCCTGTGCAAAGAAAATAAGTCAAAAATATTATGTTCTTAACTATAATTGACAAACGTCTTAACAACTTACTTGTTTATTAAATTTGTTGTCCGTTTAATTTTGGGTATGGAATGTTTATTCAGAAGTCACAATTACATCTACCGCACATAAAAATCCGCTCCTAGTTCATGTGCGATATGCTCACATTTCAGAACATCGATCTCAGGCAGGTCAACAACCGTCATCCTTGTACGGATGCCTGCATCAACTGCCGACTTTGTAAAATCAAGAAGAGCATGATATGCATTATCATAGGCAGGCAGGCATAGTTTTTTGTATAGTTCTTCGGACTCGGCGTTCAAGCTAACTGACACTGCACTGAGCCCTGCTTCCTTTAGTTCGGAAACCACATCCCTGTCGGGATACAGGAGACTGCCATGTCCATTGGTGTCCAGCCTGACCGACATGCCACGTTCACTGAGCCAGCGTGTGACTTTAAGAACACTATCCAGACGGACCGTGGGTTCTCCGAACCCTGTGAAAACAACTTCCCGGTATTTTGAAAGGTCAAGTGATCTGAGATGATCTATTATCTCCTCAACAGATGGTTCATGTATCAGGCGCAGGTTATATCCATACACTCCGTCAGAAAATTCACGGATGCAGAAAACGCAGCGTGCAGTGCACCTGTTCGTGATATTAAGGTAAAGGTTTCCGTGCGCCTCATAACAGATCGTATCAGATGTAGCTGCTTTTATGATCGTTTTGTCCATCGTGTTTCCTGTGATCAAATTTTCTCAATTTGTCCAGATCCCATCTTTGATCGGATAAGCCTTTTCTTTCAATGCCTCTGGTATTTCTTCCATGAAATACATCCATGCATCAATTCCGCATTCAAGAGGAACCATCTCACGTGAGAACCATTTCCCCTCGAAATCATCAAGGCATTTGAGGGTTTCGCGGTCAATATCATAGATCTCTCCGTGTATTCTGGAGATTTCCCCTTCCTTGACAACTCCCGGGAACATGCCAAGGTCCAGCATGGTATATTTGTTCTCAGTGTGTGATGCACAGATGAATTTAGAATTATCTAATAGACCATGGTCGGAACAATCAAGTTTTAAGGAACCATAAACAAACACGTACATGTTCACCCCAATCCAATATTCATTTTGAGTAGCGACCTCTTTACCACATCAGGAAGGCGACCGCATTGTATTGCTTTCATTTGTTCGGCTGATATTATATTAATGGCCTGGGACATCATTGAATCAGAACGCATAAGTCCGTCTAAAAGCTTCCTGACATACACGGCAGTCTTTATTTCCAGACCCATTTGTAATCTCCATCGTTTATCATATTCGGTCAGTGCGCACTTGCCGTTTATGAAGTCCATGGCTGTCTCACCTGCGATCTTTCCCCCAACCATTGCAGTTGAAATTCCACCGCCGTTGGTTGCAATTACATGTCCTGCAGCATCACCTGCTATCAGTGTATCCTTGGTGGCAGTTCTTTTTGGGGCGCCTCCCACGGGCACTATCCCTGATACTATTGATAGTATTGAACCGTCTTTCAATTTATTACTTGCTATTGGATGCTCGTACATAAACTTGTCCAGGTAATCACGGGCACACATACCGTGTTCGAACAGGGCTTCCCTGATACCCACCCCGATGTTTGCACAATCTCCACCCTGGGATATGATCCATGCATATCCCCCGGGAACATATTCCTTTCCAAAATACATCTCTACGGCATCTTTGTCCACATCCACACCGCTCAGTTCATATTCGAATGCAGTTCCCATCCCCATGATGTCGATCTCGCGGACCAGACCCTTTGATCTTGCGATAATTGAATTGGGTCCGTCTGCACCTATGATAACTTTTGATCTGATTGTGTGTTCTCCGAAGGCTCCGTCTGTCCTGATGGTTGTACCATTTACCGAGTTAACACTTGTCCCGATCATAAGATGGGATCCGGCTCTTGCAGCTTCCTTTGCCAGATACCTGTCAAAACGCCGCCTGTCAATGGCATCGGCATTAACGTCAAACCCCTTTGAATTGCCGTTCGGTGCGATGAAACGCTGGTAACTGGTGGTAGTATGCACACATGAAGGTGGATAGGTCTCAAGGGTGTAAGGTAATTCGGCATTTGGGACCAGCTCTTTAAGTGTTTCGTAATGCGGTAAAAAACCACCGCATTGCAGGGGTGTTCCAATATCTTTTTTCTTGTCGATCAAAAGTACGGATGCACCATTTTCTGCAGCGTATGCGGCTGCAGTGGAGCCGGCTGGACCTGCGCCCACAACAATGATGTCATACGAATCATCGGGTTTCATGGCTACCTGTTCTTATACTAATGGTACAAAACGCTTGTGATGCCGATGCAATATATTTTGAAAGGTAAAATCCTGGTATTTTCATAGGTAAAACTAATATCCCTAAAGTACATTAGTAACCCAAAAAGAAATGAGGTACGCAGCCATGTTCACGATCAAGAACCACCTGGAAATTGAAAACGGGCATCTCACTATTGGTGGTGTGGATGCCGTCGAACTTGTCGAACGGTACGGATCACCTCTTTATGTCACAAATGAAGAGCGTGTCCGGGAAAATTTCAGAAACTATCACAATGCATTCCCTGAGGCAGACCTGTACTATGCGGCAAAGGCAAATGGTAATTTAACGTTATTGAAGATAATGGCAGAGGAAGGCGCGGGTGCAGATGTGTTCTCTGACGGGGAACTCTATCTGGCACTGCTTGCTGGCATTCCCAGGGAGAAGATACTTTTCAACGGCAACTCAAAAAGCGACAGCGAACTCCTGATGGCTGTAAAGACCGGCGTAAGGGTTTCTGTTGACTCTCTTGATGAACTTCGAACACTCTCCTCCATAGCAAAAAACGAGGGCAAGGTTGTAGATATTGCATTTCGGGTAAACCCTGATGTATCCCCGCAGACGCACCCAAAGATATCCACAGGTCTTAAGACCTCCAAATTCGGTGTGCCTCATGGGGAAGTTGTCCGTGCGTACAAGGAAGCACTTGATATTCCAGGTATCAATCCTGTTGGGATACACTGCCATATAGGGTCACAGATACTGAACATAACGCCTTTTGCAGAAGCCATGAACAAAATGATGGACCTTGTTGAGCAGGTCTCACGTCTTGGGGTTAAACTTGAATTTGTCGATATAGGATCGGGACTCGGGATACCATATGAAAAAGGAATAAATGTCCCGTCGCCTGTGGACCTTGCAGACCTCATTCTACCGATATTTAACGAGCGCTGTGCGGCAGAAGGCATCGATCCAAAACTCATACTCGAACCCGGTCGTTACCTTGTGGCAGATTCCACTGTACTGCTGGCAAGGGTTAATACAATGAAGGATGCTGCAAAGAAGTTCGTGGGCATCGATGCGGGATTCAATCTTCTTATCAGGTCTGCCATGTATGATTCATATCATCATGTGGTTGTAGCAAACAAGGCTGATGCAGCCGCAGTTGATACTTATACAATCGTTGGCCCTATCTGCGAAACCGGCGATATACTGGCACGTGACCGTGAATTGCCTGAGATCGAAAAAGGCGATATCATTGCGTTGCTAGATGCCGGTGCTTACGGTTTTTCAATGAGTTCACAGTACAACGGCAGAACAAGATGTGCCGAATTGCTTGTGCACGATGGCGATGTGGATGTGATCCGGAAACCTGAAACCTATGACGACCTGCTCTCAAATCAGGTCATACCTGCAAGATTTCTGTGATCCTGGCTTAACGTGAAGACGAGATAGACTGTGCTTTAATAAGTTATTTAAGGCATAAGTGTATAGGCGGAGTTATATTCAGTCCCCTAGAAATAATAAAAATCAGTAATAGGTGTGGTAATATTGGCGATAGAAAATGGAGATTTCATTAAAATTCAGTATACTGGAAAGTTCGATGGCGAGACGGTATTTGATACTACTTACGAAGAACTCGCAAAAGAAACGGAGATCCACAATCCACGAGGCATGTATGGTGGTGACGTTGTAATCGTTGGTGCAGGACATACAATCGCTGGTCTTGATGAAGACCTTGTTGGTAAGGAAGTGGGATATACGGGCACTGTAGAAATTCCTCCCGAGAAAGGATTTGGTGTACACGACCCAAAAATGGTGGAATCCATTTCCATATCAAAGTTCGAGGACCACAGGGCTTATCCTGGTATGGAGATCGAAATAAGTGGTCGAAGAGGTGTAGTGACCAAGGTTATCGGGCGCAGGGTACGTGTAGATTTTAACCATCCACTTGCTGGAAAGGTCGTGACATACGAGTATACCATCGAACAGAAAATTGATGACAATGCTGAAAAGATCAAAGGGCTTCTTGGTCTCTATACCGGAATGCCGGATCTGGTGGTAGAGGTCGATGGTAATAGTGCTTCAATCATCATACAGCCAGCACTTACATTCAACCAGAGATGGCTCATGTCAAAGGGAAGGATTGCAAACGAGATACTCGCAAATACTGACATTGATGAAGTTTCGTATGTAGAAAAGTATCCCGAAGCACCGTTGCCTGAAATAGAGGCAGAAGAGACTATCGTAGAAGAAGACAGTGGTGACGAAGAGTAACACTCGTCATCCAACTTATACATAAAATGAACTCATATAGTTAAGGGACGTGTTACAGTCTTCTCCGTTCGAAGGCTGAAGCATTTCCTCTAACTGTTATTGCTGAAGTTTAAGCAAAAGAGTTATACCTGAATACACTATACAAATATCGTTTTGTGCCGAGGTAGCCCAGCGGACTACGGCGCCGGTCTTGAAAACCGGTGGTGCTAACGCGCCTCGTGAGTTCGAATCTCACCCTCGGCGCCAATCACTTATTTTACTGCTGATTCTGAATTTTGTTTTTACTTTGCTTGAATGGGTTTATCACAAGTAAGACGATGTGTGTAAATGAGTATGCATAACCATACTAAGAAGCTATAGGCAGCAGAGTGGATTATTCGTAACGGTAAATGGGGATAATGTAATCATAAAGAGGCTGTCTAATTAGAATTTTGTCTTAAAAACCTATCCTTTTTTTCATCAACTCCACCATCTTTTTTTTTGGGGGGGTAGCTAT
>JAFGQV010000089.1 GCA_016935475.1 Methanosarcinaceae archaeon | reverse complement strand
CCCCCCCCCAAAAAAAAAACGTAACGAGGTTACTGAAAAAAAGAATAGGTTTTTAAGTCAAAAATCTAATTTGATGGCCTCTATTTAATGTCAAAAAATAAGATGAAACCGTCAAAGCCTAAGCTACGTGTTGTATATTGTATAATTGAATATGTCGGATAGTTCGCGAAATGAGTGATTTTCTGTAAAGAAAAAAAGGAATCGGGTACTGACTTTCTAAGCTCACATGAAATGAATATTGAGTATTAGATCATCATCCGGCGTTAAAATAAAAAATAAGGGCATATTGCCCTTATATGATACTGAGGTACTCATCCAGTTCCCATTGGTGAACGCGTGCTTTGTACTTGTCCCACTCAGTGTTCTTTGCTTCCAGATATTTTTCAAACACATGGTCACCGAGTGTAGTTCTGACAAATCCGTTCGAACTCATGGCATCGATTGCCTCTTTTAAGCTTCCGGGCAATGATTCGATACCCCGTTCGGCACGTTCTTCTTTTGTGAGGTCAAAGATATTCTTCTGAATTGGTTTTGGTGGTTCGATCTTGTTTTTGATACCATCAAGTCCTGCACGCAACATCAGTGCAAAGGCAAGGTATGGGTTGCACGCGGGGTCTGGACATCTTAATTCTACACGGGTTCCTTTACCTCTTGCAGCAGGGATTCGGATGAGTGAACTCCTGTTTGCGTCAGACCATGTAAGGTATATCGGTGCTTCGTAGCCTGGCACAAGTCTCTTGTAAGAGTTTACAAGGGGATTTGTGATTGCTGCAAATTCCCTGATATGCGTAAGCAAGCCTCCCACATAGTATCTTGCAATATCGGAAAGACCATTTGATGAATCAGGGTCATAGAATGCGTTTTTGCCGTCAATGGTCATCAGCGACTGGTTGGTATGCATGCCTGAACCATTTACTCCATAAAGGGGCTTTGGCATGAATGAAGCATAGTAGCCTTTGTGGTATGCTATGGACTTGACCACGTACTTGAAGGTGACCACATTGTCTGCTGTGGTTAGCACATCACCAAACCTGAAATCGATCTCATGCTGTGAAGGTGCTACTTCATGATGGGATGCTTCTAGCTTGAATCCCATGTGCTCAAGAGCGAAGTCAATTTCCCTCCTCACATCCTGCGCCTTGTCCAGTGGCGCAAAATCGAAGTATCCCCCTTGATCAGTGAGTTCTGTAGTTGGGTTTCCGTTCTCATCCAATTTGAAGAGGAAAAACTCAAGTTCAGGTCCCACGTTCATGGTATATCCCATTTTCTTGGCTTCTTCGATTGCGTTTTTTAGCACGTATCGTGGGTCGCCTTTAAATGGTTTGCCATTAGGGAGCATCACGTCTCCAATAATACGGGCGACTGCGCCTTCACGCGGTCTCCATGGAAGTATGCGGAAGGTATTGGGGTCAGGCATCAGCATCATATCGGATTCTTCGATCCTTGTGAACCCTTCAATGGATGAACCATCAAACATTACACCATTTTCGAATGCACCCTCAAGATCTTCTGCAGGGATTGCCCAACTTTTAATAATTCCAAGTGTATCTGTAAATTGTGTCCTTATGAACTTTACGTCGTTGTCACTTATTTTTTGTAGTACATCTTCTTTTGTTTGTACCATTTGTTTCACCTTTCCAGTAGGTATGAGGTAATCACCTACCGCTTTAATTATATATATAGTTTATGCTTAATATTTTATTAAAAAAAATCACCCAGGATGTATTTCCTACTATCTCAAAGCAGTTGCATGTTTTTTGGAGAACGTGTAATCGGGGAATGGGATTCCGGAAAACTATGTACTTTTTTTGTGGAATAAAGTAACGAATTAGACAACCAATTCATTCAACATATTTAATTTCCGGAATCCACGAGAGATTATTCTTTACATTCTGGGATTACAATCTTAACTCATTTATAGGGCATTAGGTAATCTGTTACCTTCTTTATATTATATAAAATTAACTACTATTAGACCCAAAATATATTTTTAATTTTGTGTGTGCCGTACTTCGTCCGAACGTTTAAAATTAAATGAAAAGTAGCTGTGATTACTAAAACAATACAATTAATTTCGGATAAAACTATGATGGCTTCAATTGGATTCCGGGAAACGATTTCATTTTGTGGTGAGTGACGAATTGGACCACCAATTCATCTGAAATATTTAATTTCCGGAATCCTCATTTGAACGAAGCGAACCAATCACCAAAAAAGAAAAGAGATGCTTTTATATTGCATCTCCATCTCGTTCACCGGTTCGAATACGAACCGCCGTCTCAACTGCATACACAAAGATCTTACCATCTCCGATGGAACCTGTTTCAGCGCTCTTTCGGATAAGGTCGATGATCTCCTCTACATTATATTCCGGGACCACGATCTCGATCTTGGTTTTTGGAAGGAGGTCCACACAGTATTCCCGACCCCTCCATTGCTGTACTATTCCCTTCTGCTTACCACGACCTTTTACGTCGCTCACAGTAAGGCTTTCATAGCCCGCCAATTCAAGTGCATCTTTCACGTCCTGCAATTTTGTAGTTCTTATGATTGCCTCTATTTTTCGCATTTGAATCACCTCATTTACTTGCTCATACTAAATTCCGGATATGCCCGGATTCCATGTTCAGCTAGGTCCAGTCCTTGAATTTCTTCTTCTTCAGACACACGAAGCCCAATTGTGACATCGATGATCTTGAAGATGATGAATGAGATCACAAATGCCCAGAGGATACTTGCAATTACTCCGACTGTTTGTATCAGGAACTGGTTAATGCCTCCATAGATAAGTCCTGGTGCCTCTGCTGTATATGCTGCATCGGCAAGGATGCCGTTTCCAATACCTACTGAGAAGACGCCAACAGATAGCAAACCCCAGCTTCCGGAATAGCCGTGCACTGCAATGGCGCCAACCGGGTCGTCCACTTTAAGGACATTCTCGTTGAACATCACACCTGCATATACTACAATACCGGCAATGATACCAATAACTATTGCTGCCCAGTTCTCCACTGAACCGCAGGAGGCAGTGATTGCCACAAGGCCACCGAGCAGGCCGTTTGCAGTAAGTGATGGATCGGGCTTTCCGGTCTTTATCCATGTGGCTATCATTATTGCAATAGCTCCGGATGCTGCTGCAAGGAATGTGTTGACAATAACCAGATTCATGTACGGATCACTTCCGTCAAGGGTACTGCCTCCGTTAAATCCGATCCATCCGAACGCAAGGAGGAGCGTTCCGAGGAATGCAAATGTCAGGTTGTGACCTGGGATTGCAACGGCTTTTCCATTTTTGAATTTTCCAATTCTTGAACCCAGAATCAGTACTCCTGCAAGGGCAGAGTAACCGCCAATTGAGTGAACCACTCCTGAGCCTGCAAAGTCGTGGAAACCTGCGCCCATGATTTTCACAAGTGGGCTATCGGCGCCTGAAAGCAGTGCAAGGTCGGCACCACTCCACACCCAGTGTCCGTAGACCGGGTAGATCAGTGCAACCATCATGATACAGTAGACAAGATATGCCTTGAAGTTGGTACGTTCTGCCATTGCGCCTGAAACGATGGTTGCGCCTGTGGCGGCGAATACCATCTGGAAGAACCAGTTGTTCCATACCGCGTTATCTGCGCCTATGAGGAAAAACTGGTCAATACCGATAAGTCCGGCTGCATCTGTTCCATACATGATGCCCCAGCCAACGACCCAGTAGACAACAACACCAAGACAGATTGTCATGAAATTTTTCATAAGGATGTTAGCTGTGTTCTTGCTTCTGGTAAGTCCGACTTCCACGAGGGAGAAACCGGCATGCATCAGGAATACGAGTGCACCTGCAAGTAACAACCAGACGTAAGTCAGTGCAGCTTGCAGGTTGATAATCGCTTCAGTATTTTCCTCCACGGTTTCCGCGGATGCAGGTACGGAAAACGCCATAAATACGATACTGAGCATCAGTACAAATAGAACTGTGCTCCGCGTGTGTTTTTTTATCATGTTATTGGGTCTCATATTTTTCCCGTTCCGTTATAAGGAATACGGAATCTGGTTGTCTACTCAATACTATTTAAAAGCTTCGCTATTAAGATTCTGTTAAGTTAAGAGGTTATCTAATTAGCTTCTAAAACTCCTTTTCTAATTAGACAACATTATCTTAAAAAAATCTCCCAAATGAGTTTCTGTTTT
>JAFGQV010000088.1 GCA_016935475.1 Methanosarcinaceae archaeon | reverse complement strand
ATGTTCCATGCCATGTATAAACCGGCAAGAATAAGCGTAATTACAAGTGGGTCAGAAATATCCATTAACGTTTTTCTCCGGTGTATACCTCATCCAATTTCAAAGATGCGGGCTATGTGAGATAAAGGTACCATCATTATTCTATATAGCACTATGAAATCTATATAGAATGTACAGGACGAAGGGATCACAAAAAGGAATCAAGGGTTTTCTGGAACTGGATATCCGATAGCATCTTTGCCTCTGGTTTCCAATCCGAATATGGGGTCCTCAGGCGTGTACTCATATCAAAAAGTGCCGGGCTGATCGAATCAAATGTTCGGGGTGGGTTTTTAAGAGCCTGGCGTGCTGCTTCACGTACCACCCACACACCAAGCGGTGCCCAGTAATCAGGTCTGATCTCCCGCACCATAAATACCGCTGCCTGCTTTCGTACCTTGTTCAGATACTCAAGCGCGCCCAGGCGTGCTGCATAATAACCGCCTGCAAGGTTTGAGTATTTCTTCTTGCCACCGGTATCTTCGTAGTCAGCACCGATCCAGGTTCTGTCTCCTGACCAGATCGCTTTTGGCATCCACATCTCAATGAGCTCGAAGGAGAAACTGCGTGGAACGAACAGTATCTCGAAATGGTTTCCAAAACTGCCGCCACTAAATAAGGTAATATCGGTAATCTGGGGGTGATCCCTTATGTTCTTAAGAAGGTCTTTCCCTGCCATGTCATCCACAGCGGTGATCGACCAGCGTGTCGGAACAAGACAGCGGTCCTTACCCAGCAGTCCGATGGATAGGAGTCTTGTTATATGTTCGGTTGGGGTACTGCTATGGTACAGTTCCGAAATAGCATCTTTTGCCAGTGCATCCGTGTCATACGCAAGATAATCGACCTTTTTCGGCACCTTTGGGTTATCAACGATATCGAGCTTCTCCATCGTACCCGATGGTCCCATGGGTGTCAAAACATCATCGAAACGCAGGTTCTTCTGAAGGGGTTTGCTGAACCATGCTTCCGTATCCACAGGTTTTTTTGATAATGCAAGTTCCTGCGATTTTAAAAGCAGGGGATTATCCTCAAAATTCCTGATATTCAGGTGCGTATTAGCCCTGACAAGCTGCGATCGCCTGGAAATGATATCCTCGATCTTCATCCCAAGCCACTGTTTTGGGTCTTCAAAGAGCGGCGCATCATTTTCGTTTGCAAGAGGCGGGATCATGGGACCTGCAGACACCTGCGGATAACCGTAACGCCCCACAAAAACTGCAGGCGGTGAAGCACCAAATACCGATCCACCGCTTGATATTATTGAAGAAATAGACTCAAAGGATTTAAATTTTTCAAGTATCTGGCACAAGGGCCGGCCACATAGCCCTTTACCCTTGCATTTGATACAAAGATTATGTTTCAATTCTACTCGCTGTCCCCACAGATAAAGCAGTATCCTGCATCTGGTACATTCTTATACAACCAGCCGGATTTCTGCACAAGTTTACAGATGTTGCACATACCTGCCACTTTATCCCTTGTTGGAAGCCCCTTGATCAATTTTGCTGCGAAGGTTTTGATCTCCTTCACGGTATCCTCTGAAAAATCAACTTCAGCTCCACGTTTTTCGCTTCTGTATTGAGATACTGCCGCTCTTGAGAGTCCAAGGGTTTCTGCAACACACTGCTGCGTACAGCCGTACTCAGCGATCATAATGCGTGAAATTTCTGCTCTAATTGCAGGAAGGACTTTTTGTGACATAATTTCGCATGTGGTTTTCATGAAAATCACCATTTTTAGTTTTTTGTGGTGGGTAATTCTATAAGATAATATGCTTTTTAAAATAAGTGTCTTAGCGAGAATTATCTTTTTTATGACTTTGCTTTTCCAGATAATCTTCAATAGCAGCACGAATTGCATCGGAGGCAAGGTTTGAGCAATGCATCTTGGCCTCTGGAAGTCCACCCAGCTCATCTGCAACGTCATCGCGTGTGATCTCCAGTACCTCTTCGATGGTCTTACCCTTCGCCATCTCGGTCATCATACTGGATGACGCGATTGCAGCAGCGCAGCCAAAGGTTCTGAATTTTACATCTGCAATGATACCATCCTTAACCTTGATGTAAATATCCATGGTATCTCCGCAGCTCGGACTTCCAACTCTTCCGACACCATCTGCATCTTCGATCTCCCCCACATTTCGCGGGTTTGAGAAATGCTCCATAACTTTTTCGCTGTACATTTTTCACCTAACTGTTAATATCGTCCTTATTTTCATACAAGTGGGGACATGTCTCGCAGTTTTCTAACAACTTCTGCCAGTGACTCCACCACATAGTCCACCTCTTCCCTGGTATTGTCCTTTCCGAGGCTGAATCGCAGGGAACCATGTGCATCTTCCGGTCTGAGACCGATAGCTTTCAGTACATGGGACGGTTCGAGTGATCTTGACGAACATGCAGAAGCAGTGGAGACTGCTATCCCTTTCATATCAAGTGAGAGCAACATTGCCTCCCCTTCTATAAAACTGAACCTGAGATTGGCATTGTTTGGAAGGCGTTTTGTGGGATGGCCATTAAGATATGAGTGCCCGATCGAATCCAGCACCTTCTTGATCAGTAAATCCCGGAGTTCTGTGAGATGTTTTGAATCAACTGCGAGGCGCTCTTTTGCAAGGGTCGTTGCTTTTGCGAACCCCACAATCCCGGGGATATTCTCGGTACCTGCCCGCAGCCGCGCTTCATGCTCCCCCCCATGTGCGATTGCCTGGATCAGGGTGCCTTTTTTGATATACAATGCACCGACACCTTTTGGTCCATGTATCTTGTGGGATGAGATGGATAGCAGATCAACACCAAGTTCGTTCACATCGACCGGTATCTTTCCAACGGACTGAACAGCATCAGTGTGGAAATAGATGCCTTTTTCCTTTGAGATCTTACTTATCTCGGTGATCGGCTGGATGGTGCCAATCTCATTGTTGGCGTGCATCACCGTTATCAGGATGGTATCATCCCGGATGGCATTTTCAAGTTCCGCAACATCCAGGATACCATCGCTATCAACCGGAACGTATGTCACTTCAAATCCATCTTTTTCAAGGTGTGCACAGGTGTTGAGCACAGCCGGATGCTCAATAACGGAAGTAATGATGTGTTTGCCCTTCCCTGAGTTCTGGTATGCGATACCTTTGATTGCCAGATTGTCTGACTCAGTTCCACCGGATGTGAATATGATCTCTTCAGGTCTTGCACCGATGAGATATGCTACCTGCTTACGGGACTGCTCAAGCGCCTCTGCTGCTTCCTGTCCAAAGAAGTGGAGGCTTGAAGCATTCCCGAACTTCTCTGTAAAATAAGGCAGCATAGCTTCCACCACCAACGGGTCAGTCGGCGTGGTGGCACTATGGTCCATATAAATGCGTTTCATTCTCTCACCCTAACTAAATAACATCTCCGATAAATATGTATCTGTTATTGTAAATATATACCAATATTCAGGCAACTTCTAATTGAGATGAAGTTACCTTACGTCTAAAAAGCTGGGAATAAAGATGTTAGATCATATCATAGATTCCCAAACCTCTAATCTTTGATCTGGTCGGGAGAAAATCCTCTCTGGACAAGTATATTCTTCATGCGTGCAAGATGGTTCCCCTGTAACTCAACAGAACTGCCTTTAACAGTTCCACCGCATGCAAATTTGGATTTTAGGTAGGTGGATAGTTCGTGTAAATCTATCTCGTTTGCATCAAAACCTTCAACAACTGTAACTTCTTTTCCATATCTTCGCCGGTTCACTTTAACTGTGATACGCTGTTGTTCTTTTGCCACTTCTTCGCAGATGCAGAGTTCTTTTGGCAATCCGCAAACATGACACATTTCTGAACTCATTTTTTGGTTTTTCCTCCAAGGTTGTTATGATTTATGTATTATACTGCCATATATAAAATATAAACAGTGTAGAGAGTAATCAATAATGATATTAAAATCTAATGGTAATGGCATTGCATCGGATGTGGAATTTGCAAACAGTCTGCTCAGCCAGACAAAAGGATTGATGTTCAGGAAAAGCATTTCAGATGATTATGCTCTGGTCTTTGTAATGGCAAAACCCAGGATAATTAGCATTCACATGCTATTTGTCAGGTTCCCGATCGATGTGTTGTTCCTTGATGAAAATAAAAGAATTGTAAAGACCGCGCATCTACGTCCCTGGACAGGTCTTGCTTCGTCATCCGAAAAAATAAAATATATGATTGAGATTCCAGAAGGCTCAATCGCAAAACATGAACTGGTAGTTGGTGAACATCTCGTCTTTGATGTACCATGAGACGAAACCGCACTGCTATTTTATGTACTCCCTTTAAAGGGGATGGTTTAAGCTTTACGCTTTAAAGCAATGTTTTATTTATAACGTGTCTTTTTTATGATATCAAAACCATCACACATTGAGATTAATACGATGCTAATAAGAGGCTAATACGAGGCGCATGAATGTTACCTGAAGAGGACCTTAAGATCATAACAAAATTAATGGGGCGGGAACCGAATCTTGTTGAACAGGGATGTTTTTTGAACCTGTGGAGTGAACACTGTTCCTACCGCTCAAGTGCACCGCTGCTTAGAACATTCACCTCAGAAGGAGAACGTGTGATCATTGGACCGGGTGATGACGCAGCTATCATCCGTTTTGGGGATGGCTGGGTACTTGCGATCGGCATGGAAAGCCATAATCATCCCTCATATGTTGATCCCCATAATGGGGCAGCGACGGGTGTTGGCGGGATCGTGCGGGATATCATCTCGATGGGTGCCCGTCCCATAGCGCTCATGGACCCTTTGTATTTCGGACCGCTTGAAAACCCGAAGAACCTTTATCTCTTCGAGCACGTCATCGAAGGCATTGCAGGTTATGGTAATTGTATTGGTGTGCCCGTGGTCAGGGGAGAGACGTTCTTTGACAGATCCTACAGCGGGAATCCCCTTGTGAACGTTGTTTGTGTGGGTCTTGCACGGGAAGAAGATGTTGTAACCGCCTCGGCACAGAAGGCCGGGAACAAGCTTGTGCTCATGGGTTCGACAACCGGTCGCGATGGGCTGGGTGGGGCTTCATTTGCATCGCGGGACCTCTCTGAGAGTTCAGAAGCAGAGGACCGCCCCAGTATCCAGATCGGAGACCCGTTCACAGAAAAACTCCTGATAGAAGCCACACTGGAAGCGATACATAAGGGGTACGTAAAGGCATGCCGCGACCTTGGGGCTGCAGGACTTGCAGGCGCAAGTTCTGAGATGGGTTCTAAAGGCAATCTTGGTATGCACCTAATTGCAGACAATGTTATACTGCGCGAGACCGGCATGACTCCGTTTGAGATATTGATCGCGGAATCACAGGAACGCATGGTTCTTGAGGTTGAACCTGATGATGTGGATGCAGTGCTCGACATAGCAAGGAAATATGACCTGAATGCAAGTGTTATCGGGGAATTGACAGAACGCCTGTATTATACTGTTGAGTTTAAAGGTGAGATCGCTGCAGATATCCCTATCAAGGTCTTGAACGAAGGTGCACCCACATTTGAGCGCCCGTCCAGAGAGCCTGCATTGCGTGATATCGGTGAAAAACCACCGGCTCCTGCTGACCTTAAACAGGCAATGCTGGATGTTCTATCCTCCCATAACGTGGCGTCAAAGGAATGGATATACAGGCAGTACGACCATGAGGTTCAGGTAAGAACTGTCGTAAAACCCGGAGATGATGCAGGAGTACTTCGAATTGTTGGTAATAAGGGACTTGCGATGTCATGCGGATGCAATCCGAGACATACGCTGCTGGACCCTTATACCGGTGGAAAGGGCACTGTTTTTGAGAATGCGATGAACCTTGCAGTAAAAGGGGCACGCAGCGTTGCTATTGTGGATTGCCTTAATTTCGGGAACCCTGAGAGACCTGATATATACTGGCAGTTAAAGAATGCAATTCTCGGAATCGGGGACGCTGCACGTGAACTATCGGTTCCGGTAGTGGGCGGCAATGTCTCCCTGTATAATGAAAGTGACGAATACGGGACTGCGATCACTCCCACACCATCCATAGGGATAGTCGGTATCACAGAGGATGTGACGATCACACCGCCTGCACACTTTGCCAGCGAAGGGGAAACGGTTATACTGGTGGGTGATACACGGGACGAACTTGGAGGTTCTGAGTACTATGACCTTATGGGTGTTGGAGCAAACGGTCATGTGCCGGAGGTTCCCGATAATGCCGGCATGATACTGAATGCAGTGATCGAGGCTGTGGGAAGCGGAAAGGTCACGGCGGCACATGATGTCTCCCTCGGCGGGCTTGCTGCTGCACTGAGCGAGATGTCTGAGGTAATGGGAGCACGCATTGACGTGGGCGTTTGTGATGGGCTACGAGCAGATGACGTTCTGTTCTCAGAATCCCATGTACGCGCGATACTGACCACTTCGGAACCGGATGCGGTTCTGTCAATACTAAAGGATGTACCCCATGCGGTTATCGGCAAGACCGGCGGAGAAGACCTGCAAATATCAGGCAATGGATTTGGGATTTCGCTGACACTTGAGGATATCTCACAGGCAAGGTCGAGTCTGACAAGGCTGATGATGGAATAAGAGGGCGATTTCAGGAGTGATTGGGATATCTTTTTGATATTCCCATTCCTTCTAACGTTTTTTGATTTAATATATTTCTGATTTTCAAATAAGGTACGGGATGCGTAGACCGAATTATTTGTCTTTATTGAAGTAATCCTTCTCTAAAGAGTATCCAAGTTAGTGTAGGGCCTCCTTGGTCAGATTCCGAAGGCTTTTCATTTGTTCGCTTTTTAAATTCTTTCTGAATATCTTCAAATAATGAAGCTTTACTTAGATTAGGATTGTTATCTAATAATTCTTGACCTAATGTCGCATAAGTTCCATTTTTTGAGAACTTCTCAAGTACTTCATCAATTGACAAATTTATTCTTTCCCGGCCACTATTTTTGATTCGTCCCAAATACCACAATGTATAAGCCGCTTTTCTTGGACATCCTTTACAGGCTATAGATGCCTTCTTACCATCAAGTTCAAAATACGTTTCTTCCCAATATTTATTCCAAGAACTTACATCTTGCTTACTATTTTTTTTCATTTTTTCAGTTGTTTTTAGAACCCAATCTTTTACCGGAACTTGATATAATTTCAGATAATCCATTTGTATTCTCCAATCTATTAGAATTTGTTTAAACTCCTCTCAAATTAGCTCATTGTAACACTTCAAGAGATATTCCATTTTTCTGTGCTTCCCAAACAGCCATTTCCACATCTCTAGCTCGCCAATTTAAGCCATAATTTCTAGCAATCTTTTTAGCATAATCACAACAAAACGTCTTCCAGGCAATATATGCATTCCAATTATCATTGTTTGACTTTATCCAGTCATCATTCTTCCTTTGCGAGAAATCTGGAAAATCTCTAAATCCGTATGTTTCTTTGTGTTTTATCCACCAATTTGCAATATGCTTATCAACCATTGGAAATTCGATTGGGTTATAGAAAGCCAAGAAGGTAATAGGTGTCGCAAATCCATTCTGTTGATTACAGGCACGTTTGAGAGATACAAATTTATCAGAGGAAGGATTATCCGATATTTCTTTAACCACTCTAACAAAATTCTCCCAGTTCGTTTTCTCTTTATGATAACTTAACAAGTTTGTAGTAATTCTATTTCTGGATTGTGGATTCCCATAATTTTTCCAAAAACATACCTCCCCCGCAATTTCAAAAGAACTCCCATTATTTATCGCTCTTCTAAATCTATTCTCAAATATAACAACATCATCTGGTCTGATGGTACGATCGAAATAACCTTTATAAATTGAGGCATCTACAAATTGTTGAAGGTTTACCGTCCAATTATACTTTTTTAATGCATTAACCCAATTATTATCCAAATGAACCACTCCTTAAATCTTCAAGCATTCAGTATTTTCTTATTTGGTTATTTATAGTTAACTAGCTATTAGCTATAATTTATCACGATGGAGATGCCTGATTTTTCACTATTTAGGGATATTTTTAGTGCCCTCGCACCTCATTGGATGCGTAAGGGGATAAGCGAATTTCATCCGAGGCTGTCTAATTAGAATTTTGTCTTAAAAACCTATCCTTTTTTTCATCAACTCCACCATCTTTTTTTTTGGGGGGGTAGCTAT
>JAFGQV010000087.1 GCA_016935475.1 Methanosarcinaceae archaeon | reverse complement strand
TCGTCTTCGTCAAGCAGCACTTTGGACAACTGTCCGTCTGACATCAAACTTACAGTACCGTCAGCAAATTCCGTAGCTCCTGTAAATGCTGCAAAATATCTCTCTGCCATAAAACCTATGACCTGATACGAACCCCAGTCGTTATGTTCAAAATCAGTATTAATAGGTTTTGTAGAGTATATCAGTTCGCCGTCACCTATAGACCGGTCTGTCTTGCTGTCCAGCTGGATGGTCAGGGTTTCTGACCCTTCCCCCGAATCAAGGCCATAGTAGAAGCCTGAATAGCTCGTTGCAGTCCATGTGTAGTCCAGAGACTGGTTCGCATCCGCGTCCCATATCCTGTCCCCTGTGGATACCTGTGCAGATACCACTGCACAGATCGATCCAAAGAACAATAATCCTATCAGAATGAATTTCATGTAATCCATATACCTCATGGTTTGCCTCCCTCTCTTCATTTTTGTAATCCTATAACCCTCAAAAACATACTATCAGGAAAAATTTAAAGATGATAATATCCATTGAATATGTTTTGGAACATAGTCTCCCACCATTCTCTTTATAGATGGCTAATTATATCCCACTTTCGAGTAATAAAAAGTCATTTCTCATGAGGTTATAAATATTTAAGAAACTATTATAAGAAACAATTATCCTTTCATTCAAATGTCTCTGCCACTTTCGTAGAGCTTTATATGACAGCGGTTTTGTATCCTTATGGAATATTATTTTCTATTAATTGCTTCGTAAGCAAAAAGTTCATATGAGTAGTGACTCATAAAATAATCTATGGGGTTTCTCAGGGGATTGAACACACTTATCCTGTTATGCATAGCAGTAGTGATCGCCTATGTCAATTATTTTACAGATTATCTAAGTGGGTACGGTCCTGTATTGGCAAAGGCTCTGCAGTCTGTCATTATTGTTCTGATATTCTATATTATTAAAAATATCATAGAAGATGTTACAAAAACAAAGATACATGATACCAAGGAAAGATATACATTCAGGAAAACGGTCTCAATAATCATCACAATTATTGTTATTGCTTCTCTTTTTATTGTATGGTTCACTGAGACTACACAACTGATCATAGCGTATGGTATCTTAAGCGCTGGTATTGCCATAGCTCTCCAGGACCTGCTGAAAAGTGTAGCAGGGGGTTTTATCATTTTTGTTTCCCGTCCGTTCAGGGCAGGGGACAGGATACAGGTGCAGGATGTTATCGGTGATGTGCTTGACATACGGAATTTCAGTACTACTATAATGGAGATCGGGGAATGGGTTGATGGTGACCAGTACACAGGCAGGATCATTCAAATGCCAAACAGTTTTATTTTAAGCCAGACTGTCAAGAACTATACGAAGGATTTCTCATTCATCTGGGATGAAGTGGATATCATGCTGGTATCCGGAAGTAACTGGATAAAGGCAGAAGAGACTGCGATTAGAATCGCAAACGAGATCGTATATGATTTTGAAATGAATGCGAAAACAGAACTTGTACATATGGGCGAGAAATATTTCATTACACAATATGATGTAGAAACCAGATTGTACATGAAGATCATAGGTGACGGGTTGAACATGCGCTTAAGATATGTCGTAGACGCACGCCAGCGCAGGACTACAAAAAAGTTATTTATCCAGAAACTACTTCTGGCTTTTGAACAAGAGGAAGATATAAACGTGGGAAGCACAACAAGTATTGAGATCGTAGATTCATCACAGATAAAGATATCTGGATATTCTCAATATTGAAGGGATTGCCCAATGTCCAGTTTACGACCAATTAGGTAATATTCAGAATATAAAAAATCTACTGTTTTAGATTTCGTATATCCTTAAATAGCAGTAATCTCAAATTTACTAATTAACCTTTATTGTAGGGGTTTCATAACTTATGTAAATTATTTGGGAGAGTGATGTGAATGGCAAATTCGCAAATACTGGATAGTGTATATAGTATAACCGATAAATTCATTTCCTTTATTCCGACACTTGTTCTGGTCATAGTACTGCTGATTGTCGGTTTGATCGCGGGTAAATTCCTTGGAAAAATTGGTGCAAAGATCCTGGATAAGGCAGGTCTTGACAATCTTATTGACAAGACCATTTTCGGGGACATGATCAAAAAGGCTGAAACAAGTACAGTGGACCTGTTTGCTGCCATAATAAAATGGTTTATATATTTCATCTTCGCCATAATAATCATAGACCTGCTTAAGTTGCAAGTAGTGGCAGATTTTCTTGTCATGATCATCTCATACATTCCTTTGATAGCATCCGCCCTGCTGGTACTGATCGTGGGTTTGCTGATAGTTGATTTCATAACTGCGCTCATAAAAAAGATACTGATCGCTACAGGTGTTGATGAGAGGATCATGAAAAGCGCCATAGGAGAACCCCTGAAAGCAAGTGGGATGTCAGCTTCAGGCATCATTGCGGGTCTGGTAAAGTTGTTTGGTTATCTGCTATTTATCACGGTTGCAATGGAGATACTGCAGTTCACCATGCTAACAGGATTCCTGGTTGGTGTAATTAATTATCTGCCGTCTCTCTTTATAGGTATCTTGATACTGATAATCGGACTGCTGGCTATAGACTTCATCATGGATTACATCGGAGCTACCATGAGAGGAATAAATGTGGAAGGTACGGATACCATGCTACCGGTACTGAGGGGATTCCTGTTCCTTTTAGTGATCCTGCTGGCTCTGGACACCATGTTGATCAAAACCAGTATATTCTACATATTCCTTGGACCACTTGCATGGGGTCTGGCAGTAGTTGTTGCATTCAAATGGGGGATAAAAGATGCCATAGTGGCTTATGCTCAGGCTAAAAAATAAAATCCCTCTTTTTTTCTTTTTATTGTATATATTTTGTAAAAATATGTTAGTCCGACTCTGTCGGACTCCTTGAACGTGAGTCCAAGGTCTCTAGGTAAATCCGACCGGAGGGAAGATTTTCTTGTTGTTAGATATGGTAAACCTTTCCATGCCCCGGACAAATGGTCAGGTTTGTTCTTCTATTTTTTCTCTCTTCCATCAGCCATTCTTTGAGATATTGCATTTCTTTTTTGAACACCGTACTGTCCAGGTTGGTTGATGTCATGAGAAACCTAGGTCTGTTCAGGTTGGCGATCTCATCATCTGAAAGGCTTGAAACATCAAGGAGGTAATCACCGGAAATCAAGATGCCTGCATCGGAACAGAAAAAGAAAACATATCCCCTGATATGACCGGAGAGTGATTCGATGACATCAAAGGTATACTTCCCGAGTTCAAAAGAATCAATTACCTTAAAATGTCCAATCTCCCTTATCGGGTTCGTTGAAAAGGCCGCTATTTCCTTTTCGGGAGGAGTGATCTCCGTGAACTGGTTGATCAACCTGGTAAAGTGAAGGTTTAAGGAGGAATGCCTGGTCTGAATTCCCCATGAACGGTCTCCGCTGTTAAAAACATGGAGACTGTCCGGGTGGGCATGGATCCGGGTGCCGAACTCCCTTTCAAAGAGACCTGATTGTCCGGCATGGTCAGCATCTGCGTGAGTGAGATAGATGTCGCTGATATGCTCGGGCGCAAACCCTTCGCTTTTTAAGAGACTAACAAAATCGTTAAAGTATATGCCATATCCGCAATCAAAAAGCACTGTTTTCCCATTCGTCTGCATAAGGTAGATGTTCCCACCGGTAGGCATCTTCCAGCCGATGAAAGTAAGATCCTCCGACTCTATCACTTTCATTTTGAGAGGTTTGAACCTGTGCCCTGTTCGGGCTATAGAGGTCGAAGCCAGTGCAAGGATCTGGGCATAGATGTCTCCTTTTTCAAGGTCGGATCCTGCTTCCTGGCTAAAAGAGATAAGTGTTCTGGATACTTCCTCTGTGGAGCGAATGATCGTTTTGATCTCTTCCGCATCGGATGGTTCCAGAAGATGGTTCAGTCTCATGAAGAACCGTTCATTGAGCTTAAGTCCGATGATCTCGTGCATCTGGGATGCATCCTTCCCGTCGTAGAGTACCTTGTAGTAATAATCCCTTTCATTCATGTCCTTAAGGATCGATCTTACTTTCATAGGATTGGGTGCCGCCAGCACAATTTCTGCGGAATGAGGATATTTATCTTCATCGTAAAGCATGTAGATCACGTTTGCACTGTGTTCTGACAAAAGCGTTGAATAGGCTCCAAGCGTCCCTGGCTTGTTTTCAAGACGCACCTTGACCTTCAGGATACTTTCAGGGTCTGTAATATCCTGATCGATGCCAGAAATCAGTTTTTCCGCAAAATAATCATTCTCTGTGAACAGGTCAATTAGGCTTCGTAGCTCTGCTTCATTTTCTCCCACAATCTCCAGCAGGACCATTTCCGGATGTTCGGACCGGTTGTAGTAGAACCGAACGATGTTACCTTTCCGTTGCCCGACCATTGTAGACAGGGCAGCCAGCTCACCCGGCTGGTCCGGTAGAAGGATACGGCACTTTAGCAAAAAGAGATCCTCATCCAACCCGGAGAGTAATTTATAGAGTCTGGCTGTGCCGTTGGGGGACATCACTATTCCATTCCCATCACATTTTTGTACTTAAATGAGACTTGCAAAATTGATTTTGCCTTGAATAATAAGAATTACGTCCCGACCGAGATTTGAACTCGGGTCGAAGGCTCCGCAGGCCTCCAGGATATCCACTACCCTATCGGGACATTGAGTGCATCCTTTTAATAGCGTTTCATATTATAAAGGTTATTGTCGGGGATTGGGACGACAATGACCGGATATCCTTGACAAGAAAATCCTCACTCCGGTCGGATTTACTTGGAGTATATAATTTCATAAATTATATACAAAGACAAATTGATAAACATTAAATGCTGCAAAGGTGTTTATTAGACTATGTCAATGACCATTGGCCTTGCAGGCAAACCGAATTCAGGAAAGTCCACATTTTTCAAAGCAGCCACAATGGCGGATGTGGAGATCGCTAACTATCCTTTCACGACCATCAATGCGAACAAGGGTGTGGCGTATATACGCACGGAATGTCCCTGTAAGGAACTGGAACATAAATGCGGCAACTGCAATGATGGGGTTCGTTTTGTTCCCATTGAGATAATTGACGTGGCTGGGCTCGTTCCGGATGCGCATAAGGGGCGCGGGCTTGGGAACGCTTTTCTGGATGAACTGCGACAGGCACAGGCGATCATTCATGTGATCGATAGCTCAGGCGGGACAGATATTGAAGGCAATTCCGTTGATATCGGAAGCCATGACCCGGTAGATGACGTCGATTTTTTGAACCGTGAAATTACAATGTGGATGTTCGGGATACTGAAACGTAACTGGGTAAAACTCTCCCGTAAGGTTCAGGCAGAAGGGCTTAAGATCGAGCATGTGATCGCCGATCAGCTTGCTGGTGCGGGCGTGAATGAGATACAGGTCCATACCGCACAGATGAAGTGCAACTTACTGGCAAACCACATAAAATGGACGGATGAGGAACTCATTGAACTGTGTGATGCTATTCGTCTCATCAGTAAACCAATGATGATCGCTGCAAATAAGGTTGATATTGCTCCGAAGGAGAACATTGAAAATCTTAAAAATGTTGATTCGATGGTGATTCCGGTAAGTGCAGCAGCAGAACTTGCACTCAGGTCCGCAGCTAAGAGCGGCGTGATAAAATACATGCCCGGAGACCCTGATTTCACCATTATATCGGATAAGCTAACAGATGCGCAGAAGAAGGGGCTTGAAAATATCCGTACATTCCTTAAGAATATGGGTAATAGTGGGGTGCAGCATTGCATAAACAGCGCAGTGTTCGACCTTCTTGACCTGATCGTTGTGTATCCTGTGGAGAATGAAGGAAAATGGACGGATAAAAATGACAGGATGCTTCCTGATGCCTTCCTTGTAAATAAAGGGGAAACTGCACATGATCTGGCATACCGCGTCCATTCCGACATAGGAGACCGGTTCCTCTATGCAGTGGATGCCAGGACCAAAATGCGCCTCAGTGAGAAATACGAACTTAAAGACGGTGACGTTATCAAGATCGTGTCCACTGCCAAATAGGAAAACCACGGTTTCAGCAGGTTATTCAATAGGAGTATGCATTAGTTTTGCGGGAACGGGCAAATATTTTAATCTCTGGCTGCATATTACCAACCCAGCATGGATATGATCACGGCATTGTATGAGAAATATCTATTACGGCAAATAGCAAAAGCACCCCATAATCTCCCCGAACATCTGACCCTGGTGCTCTCGGAAAGTGACGTATTGCACCCTGACGGCGTATCAAAATTAAAGTTTTTTGTTCTCTGGTGCAATAAACTGGGAATAAAGATCATCAGTATCTATGTTGATATACTTGATACCGATGAATCTTTGAGAAAAGAAATGGTCTTGCAGCTTACCGATAAATTACATGACGTATTCTCAAGAATGCCGAATGAGATCGGATTTGAGATATACGGGGAAGACGGGGAGCAAAAAAAGAACCGGGAGGGTTCAGGGCTTCTGGTGTACCTGTCCATCGGATTTGGCGGCAGGAGTGAGATCACAAAAGCAGTTAAATCCATATTATCAGATGTCATATCTGGAAAACTCAAGCCTGATGACATCAATGAAAATAATATCGAAAGCAGCCTGCTGGTCAAGCACGAACCTGATATTGTAATTAGGGCAGGCGGAAAACACCTGTCGGATTTCCTGATCTGGCAGTCTGTCTATTCAGAACTGTATTTTACGGATGTGAACTGGCATGATGTCAGAAAGATAGAGATGCTAAGGATCGTTCGTGATTTCCAGAAACGTCAGCGCAGGTTCGGGAAGTAGGATGCAGCTTGGGGTCTGCATATATGGTCCTCATATATGGTCCTCATATCTTTTTCTCCATTACAATGGCGTTGTCATCAACATAATAACCTGATACCCTGCCCTTTATCTGGAATCCGTTATTGAGATAGAACGCCTGAACAGTGCTGTTTTTTTCACGCACCTCAAGTTTTATGAGATGCGCATCGTGCATATCCCCAAATTTGATGCACCAGTTGAGAAGTTCCGTGCCAATCCCGAACCAGCGGGATTGTGGGAGTACTGCAATGCTCTGAAGGTGTGCTATGTCATTGAAGATGCCGATTATTGCATATCCCAATACAACGCCATCCTGCTCGTAGAGGACAAATCCTTCGCTACCCAGATATGACCTGAACACAAAATGAGGCCATGGAACATCGAAAGACTGATTTTCAATTTCTACGATTGCCGGCAGGTCCTGACTTTGTACTTTCCTTATCATGCTATCCTGAAATAGATTATTCATCCTATCATTCTCGGCTTTACCGAACCGGTTAATCAGGTTATTATTTATACCTATTCGACCAAGCAATTGGCAATGCCCAGATATGCGGTCATAGCCTGCCCGAAGTGCAGGGAACATGCACAGATCATCGAGTACGATACTGCAAGAACAACTAAGTGCCAGAAATGCAGTGCAGTTTTAAAGATCAGGAAACTCCGTATCTTTTATACATCTGACAGCCTCGATGAGGCAATATCAGCACGCACACAATTGCAGGCGCAGATGCATGATAAGATCCCGGAATACAGGAACATATCAGCAAATAATATGCATGTTTTTTCGACTGGTACAGGCGAACAGATATCCATTCCGAACACCGGACTTGCAGACAAACGGAAAACAAACAGACCAAAAAGAGATGCCCGGAAAATAGTCATCGACCTCCTGCAGTCCTCGGGAGGCGGGATGGACATCAAGACTTTAAAAGCCCGAGCAATGGAGCAGGATGTGGCTGCTGATAAATTGGAGATGATACTTGATAACCTTCTTCAAACAGGAGAAATATATTCACCCGAGATCGGCTATATCCGTATTGTTTGAAAATTTCATAATAAGAAATCAGATCACATTTAGTCTTCTAAAGCTAATTTGGTAGCCTTATATCCCGAGGCTGTCTAATTAGAATTTTGTCTTAAAAACCTATCCTTTTTTTCATCAACTCCACCATCTTTTTTTTTGGGGGGGTAGCTAT
>JAFGQV010000086.1 GCA_016935475.1 Methanosarcinaceae archaeon | reverse complement strand
CACCAGATGATATCATGAAGTTCATGGAACAACACATGTAAGATGAATGTTCGAATTGCGCATCTTGTGACCATGTCGCAATCCGTCATATGCCTGTCATAGAGAGCGCAGCCGCCCAATGCTCTGCCCCTTTCAACCCCACAGTCATTAACTCCAGAAAACAACTTCCTCCTCCACCAATCCCCCGACGTTGAAGCGAAGCTAATGTCAATATACGATACAAAACCTGATCCTTCTCCCGTTTCCTATGGGGGCATCCATGTTAACCTATGGGATAAAGAACATACTCCCGAAAAAAACCAGTATCAATAACTTTATTTCTCTTGAAGTATAATTAGTCTTTAATTCTGAGAACAAGCTGTATAATCAAGGATGTGATCCGGGAATGATGTTCATAGATATAATCACATGGGAACAAAAGGACAATGATGAAGTGCTATTACGTTTTGTTAAATGGGAGTATCCTGAAGGAATAAATGTGATCGGTGAATGGGCTGACCTGTCCAGCTGCCGCTATGTTGTCGTGTACGATGCCGAGAATGCGGATGCTTACGCTGCTGGCACTTTACCCTGGAGGTACATCTGTAAGTTCGACAGTTTTCCTGTAAGGGAACCAATTGATGTCATGAGGTTCATGGCACAATACACATCATAACTTTATTTTTCTTGAAGTATGATCTGTCTTTAATTCTGAGAACAAGCTGTATAATCAAGGAAGTGATCTGGGAATGTTGTTCATAAATATAGTTACATGGGAACCAAAGGATAATGACGAAGTTTTAATAGGTTTTTTAAAATGGCAGTATCCTGAAGGAATAAATGTGATCGGTGAGTGGTCTGACCTGTCCAGCTGCCGCCATGTTGTCGTGTACGATGTCGAGAATGCTGATACTTATGCTGCTGCCGTTTTACCTTGGAGGCACATCTGTAAGTTCGACAGTTTTCCTGTAATGAAACCAATCGATCTCATGAGATTCCTGGCAAAAGACACATGAGATGAAAATCAGAATTTTGGATTTTGTGATCACATCACAATCCATCACATGCCTGTCATAGTGAGAACGGTCATCACGCGGCATCACTTTATTTCAACTCCCTGCCCTCTGCCCTGATTATGCATAAGATATTTGATGGTTGAGTGCAAACTAGGCATCATCATGGCAAGAGACAGACGGGACAGCTATTACTGGAAAGCAAAGACCGAAGGTTATCGTTCAAGGGCATCCTACAAACTTTTCCAGATCAATGAGAAATTCAACGTGATCAAACACGGCGACACCGTGGTTGACCTTGGTGCTGCTCCAGGCGGCTGGTTACAGGTTGCAAAAGAAATATCCGGGGGGCGTGTTGTCGGTGTGGACCTACAGAGGATCGTACCCATAGAGGGTGTCGAGACCATAAAAGGCGACATCACATCCGATAATACGGTTCGTAAGATCATGGGGATCGTCGGGGAAAAAGGGGCAGATGTCGTTATCTGTGACGCCGCACCGAACCTGTCCGGGAACTGGAGCCTGGATCATGCACGCTCTATCGACCTGTCAAAGTCGGCACTCGGATGTGCGAAAAAGATTCTCAAGCCAGGCGGGAATTTTGCTGTGAAGGTATTCCAGGGTGATATGTTCAAAGACTACCTCGAGGAGGTCCGCAACAATTTCACTCACACACGGGCACATTCCCCGGGTGCGTCCAGGTCACAAAGTGCCGAGATATACATCATAGGGAGCAGATTCTTAACAGCACCCGTTCGCAGGGGCGACGAGTTCGAAGTTGATATCGGGGAACTTGGTTCAAGCGGTGGTGGTGCAGTCGTTATTGATGGGTTCGTAGTGTTTGTCAAGGACGTTAAAGTAGGCGAGAAAGTACGTATAAAAGTAAAGGACGTAAAGCCCAATTTTGCTTTTGCGGACGTTATTGAGCGGTTTTAAAATGGTCCGCATTATTGGCTCGGGATGTATGCTTATTTACCGGTCCTGAAGCGTTTCAACCTCTTCCACAAGCTGTTTGCCTGCAGCGATCTCGTCCACGCTGTGGATCACAGCACCCAGATTATCGATTGACTGCTGGATCTCTTCATAATCGAGGTTTTCACCTTCTATGGTAATTTTGATATTCTCGGTCTGCTGGTCAACCTCATACAAACTCAGGTTGACCCCGGCCACACCTTTCAATACACTCAGTTTCTTTGATAACTCTATGATCGACGGATGATGGGGTTTTAATACATCCAGGACCAATCTTCGTATTCCACTCAAATTTTTCAACCTTCCCTGAATACCCGGATAATCCCGAATACCTCAGAATATTTGTTATTTGAATTATGAGTATTTCTAATATAAAGCTTATTTCACTTAATCCAGTAAACTCGCATCACAAATGATTTTATGGAAATGGTTCATATGATTATCATACATTTTTAAGATCCAAAAACAGGTGGACAAATGATCGATCTACATACACACACAATTTTCAGTGACGGGGAACTGATACCAAGTGAACTTGTCCGGAGGGCGGTAGTACACGGTTACAAGGCGATTGCAATAACAGACCACGCTGATCATTCCAATATTGAGCACGTCCTTGCAGGAGCTATAAAAGCAAAGTACCTGGAAGATGCCTGGGACATCAGGGTTCTTGCGGGTGTGGAACTTACCCATGTGCCGCCTGAAAAGATCGCCCAGCTTGTTAAAAAAGCAAGGGAGCTTGGTGCGGAGATCGTGGTCGTGCACGGTGAGACCATCTCAGAACCCGTGGCACCCGGAACCAATGCGGCTGTGGTCGAACTCAATGATGTGGATATCCTGTCGCACCCGGGACTGATCACCGTGGACGATGCACAAAAGGCAGTGGACAACGATGTATGCCTTGAGATCACATCCCGCAACGGTCACAACAGGACAAACGGTCACGTTGCAAAAATTGCACTGGAAGTGGGTGCAACCCTCGTGGTCAATACAGATACGCATTCTCCGGATGACCTGATCACAAAGGGCACTGCCAGAAAAATCGCAATGGGAGCCGGGCTGAGCGAAAAACAGGCAGACAAAGTTCTCGCAGCTTCCATGCGTTTTATCAGGTGAACCGGAAGGTCCAATGTCAATGGCTGGCAGTATGCGTGGCAAGGTAATCGATATTTCAGTTGGTATATCCACAGACACACCGGTTTATCCGGGTGACCCTATACCTGAGATCGAAAGGATTGCCAGCATCGAGAAAGACGGTTTTGCAGTATCAAGGATATCTTTTGGGAGTCATACCGGCACCCATATCGATGCACCTTCACATGTAATAAAGGATGGAAGAACGATTGATCAGGTGCCACTTGATAACCTGATCGGTCGGGCAGTTGTACTTGATCTGGCTGCAAAGGACGAAGCCATAAGTGGGAACGATCTTGATGTTGCATATAAGCGATTTGGAAATGGTGCAGGTAGCAAAATTTTGCTGGTAAGAACCCGGGACTCACATGAAGGAAAATATACTTCCTTTTCAGACCCGTCCCACGATAGGACCGGGTATCTGGATGAAAGCGCAGCGGAATGGATTCTGGATACTGGGTTTAACGTGGTTGGAATTGACACCCAGTCTGTTGATGCTGAATCCCGGATGACGGTGCACAGGCTACTCCTTGGAAAAGGGGTGCTTATCGTGGAATGCCTGGATCTGCAGGTGGTGGAAGAAGGCGTTTATTTTTTTGCATGCCTGCCGTTAAAAATAATTGGATGTGACGGTTCACCCACACGTGCGATCTTGATCATGGATCCCTGAAATTAATTAGAATTGATTCTGAATATGGGGGAACGGATGCTATTTGATGTGAATTAATAAGTTGATTTAAATATTAGTTATTCCATATTATGATGTAGATTGTAAAGTATATAATTAAATCAGATTAATGATAAACAAAGTGCTTACGTTGATGGTACATTGCAATAGATCGTGAATATAAAATCAATAAAATACAATCATTTAATATAGTATAAGTAAAAAATATATTGCACTGACCAAAGCAATTTTCATAGAGGGGATTCGCACGAAGGCAAATCAAAAACACCATATGCACAGGGACAATAGTGCACAGGTCGGTATAGGCACTCTTATTATATTTATTTCAATGGTATTGGTTGCAGCAGTTGCATCTGCCCTTTTAATAAAAACTTCCGGTGTTCTACAGCAAAAAGCCTCACAAACAGGACAGGAGACTACCCGTGAAGTGGCATCCAATATACGTGTTGACCGTGTGGAAGGCGAACGTTCGTTGTATTCAACAATAACTGCCACCAATGGCATACCATCCTCCTCAAATCTTTCTATCTACAAAGGCGAAACCGTCGAGTGGATATCAAGCAGTGGAGGGTTTACCATTTCAGTGGACGACGAAAGCGACACAGTTGCAAGCGGATCTTACTTCGAACACAGGTTCACGACAAGTGGATCATACAATTTTTCGATGAATAACGGTACTGCCACTAACAATGGAACCATTACGGTCAATGACACTCTTGAATATGGGCAGATCGCAAAACTCCACATCTCAATGTCTCTGGGACCGGGGAGTGAAGATGTTGACCTTTCCCAGCTTATTATTTATCTTTCAGATGGCTCACACATAGCCAATTTAAAATATAATATCTCGGATCTGGGCGAAGTAGTTCATAAACCAACTGCTGAGTACTTTTCGATAGATTCAATTCGAATAAGGGATCAGAGTACTTTTAAGCCATCCCAGCCGGTACTTCGAACTGGTGACATCATGAAGGTTACCATTGATGTACGCAGGGTTTTCTCAGAAGACGATTCTACATATGACGGTCTGTTGCCCAGAACGGACGTTTCGTTCCAGGTGCGTCCGGAAGCAGGTGCACTTGTGATATTTGATTTCACATCACCTGGTGCATATTTCGACAATAAGTACATACTGCTCAGATACTAATGCATAATTAGTATCTGTTCTCTTTTTTTATTTTTCCCTCTTGATCAGAAGGATGTAGGAAGGCGAGTAAACGGAACTTTACACAGCATATATAGAGGCTGTCTAATTAGAATTTTGTCTTAAAAACCTATCCTTTTTTTCATCAACTCCACCATCTTTTTTTTTGGGGGGGTAGCTAT